>JBEKCN010000178.1:0-7052 GCA_050014855.1 Streptosporangiaceae bacterium
TGGCCGCGCTGGCCCGCTCTGCGCGGGTCGTGGCCACCACCGTAGGCCCTTACTGGCCGCAAGGGCTGGCCCTGGTGGCAGCGTGCGCGAACGCGGGCACGGACTACGCCGACCTGTCCGGCGAGGTGCTGTTCGAGCGGGAGAGCATCGGCCGCTACCACGACGTCGCCGCGGGGACCTGCGCCCGCATCGTGCACAGCTGCGGATTCGACTCCATCCCGTCCGACCTGGGCGTGCTGACGCTGCACGAGGCGGTCAGCGCGGCGGGCGACGGGGACCTGGAAGACACGACGCTGGTCGTGACGGCGCTGCGGGGCGGATTCAGCGGGGGGACGCTGGCTTCGATCATGGCCCAGGTCGACGAGATAAGCGCCAACCCCCAGCTGCGGCGGATCGCAGCGGATCCGTACGCGCTCAGTCCGGATCGTCCCGCTGAACCACAGCTCGGCCGGGAACGGGACCTGACCCGGGTCCGTTACGACGACAGCGTGGGCGGCTGGGTCGGGCCGTTCATCATGGCCAGCATCAACACCCGGGTGGTCCGGCGGAGCAACGCCCTGCGGGACTGGGCCTACGGTCGCCAGTTCCGCTACCAGGAGGTGACCGGGTTCGGCCCCGGGCCCGCCGGGTCGGTGCGGGCCAGCACGTTCACGGCCGGGCTGGGCGCGCTGGCCGCCGGGCTGGCCTTCCCGCCATCCCGGCGGCTGCTAAGCCGGGTACTGCCAGATCCGGGTGAGGGGCCGAGCGAGAAGACCCGGCGCAATGGCTACTTCCGTATGCGGATCCACGCCCGCACCTCGGCTGGCCAGCACTACGTGACCCAGGTCGCGGGGCGCGCCGATCCCGGGTACCAGGCCACCGCGGTGATGTTCGGCGAGAGCGCGCTGTGCCTGGCCCTGGACCGCGACCGGCTGCCCGCCGTCGCCGGGGTCCTCACCCCGGCGACGGCCATGGGCCCCGTTCTCGCCGGCCGGCTCCGGTCCGCAGGGCTGACCCTGACGGCGGACCGGGCCGCTGGGCACTGAGCGGGCAGGTCAGAGTAGCAGGACGATCTTCCCGCGGATGTGGCCCTGCTCGAGCCGGCGGTAGGCGTCCCGCACCAGGTCCAGTGGATAGGCGCCCGCGATGGGAACCTCCAGCTCCCCCGCCGCGACCAGCCAGGCCAGCACGGCGAGCACACCGGCGCTGGCGCCCGCGGCGCTGCCGTCGCCCTTGACCCCGTACTTCTCGACCGCCTCGAAGTTGGCGATCGTATCGATGCGGGACGGCTCGATCCCGAGATCGAGCGCGATCTGCACGTAGTCGCCGCCGAACGTGTCGACGAACGCGTCCACGGTGCCGGCGGCCTGCCGGATCCGGTCGGCCACCCCGTCACCGTAGATCACCGGGATCACCCCGTGACTGCGCAGCCACTCGTGGTTGGCCTCGCTGGCCAGGCCGATCACCGTGGCCCCGGCCCGCTTGGCCAGCTGGACCGCGATCGAGCCGACCCCGCCGGCCGCCCCAGAGACGACCACCGTGTCACCGCCGGTCAGCGCCACCGCCCGCACGGCCGCGTAGGCCGTGGCCCCGGCCACGAACAGGGAACCGGCCGCCGCCCAGGACACACCGGCCGGCCTGGGGGTCAGGTTTTCCGCGTCGGCCAGGACATACTCAGCCTGACTGGCCCGGTTGTTGCTAAAGCCGATCACCTCGTCGCCGGCTGAGAATCCGGTCACGCCCGGACCGGTCGCGGCGACGACCCCGGCCAGGTCACTGCCCTCGCCGGACGGGAACGTGGCCGGGAACCTGGCGTGCATCAGGCCCTCGCGGATCTTGGCCTCGCCCGGGTTGATCCCTGCCGCCTTGACCCGGACCAGCACCTGGCCTTCATCCGGGACGGGCTGCGGCACGTCAACGACCTTCAGGACGTCGAGCCCGCCGTACTCGTCGAACCGTACTGCCTTCGGCATGACATCTCCCTTCCGGTTCGGCGTAACCGCCGGCCGCCGGAGGTTATGCCCTCAGCGGCCCAGGTAGGCGAGGACGGCGCGCGTGCCCTCAGTCTGGCCGGCGGCCCGCGGTCACCGCAGTGACCCTGAATCCCCGAAATCTGGTGTATTTAGGTGTACCCCCCGCGGGCCGCTCTCGTCGCCGGGGCTTGTCCCCGGTTATGGTTTCCGGGGCGTCACAATTCCCGGGAGGTCAGTCGTGCAGCCGATCGTGCTTGGGCCGAACATGCCGGCCATGTTCTACCGCGGTGACGGCCGCATCGACCGGCTGCGCGGAACCACCGGGCACTCCGGCCGGCCCGAAGACTGGATCGCCTCGGTCACGGCCCGGTTCGGCGCGCAGACCGACGGGATGACCCGGCTGCCGGACGGCACCCTGCTGGCCGAGGCGGTGGCCAGTGACCCGGAGGCCTGGCTGGGCACCGCCCACGTGGCCAAGTACGGCAGCGACACCGGCCTGCTGGTCAAGCTGCTCGACGCCGGGCAGCGGCTGCCGGTCCACGTGCACCCCGATCGCAGCTTCGCCGCCGAGCACCTGGCCAGCCCGCACGGCAAGACCGAGGCGTGGGTGGTGCTGGAGGCCGAGCCGGACGCGGCGGTGTACCTCGGTTTCAGCCGCGATGTGGAAGCGGCCGAGCTGGCCGGATGGGCTCGCGACCAGGACATCGACGCGATGCTGGCCGTGACCAACCGGGTGCCGGTGAGCGCAGGCGACACCGTGCTGTGCCCGGCCGGGACCCCGCACGCCATCAGCGCCGGCATCCTGGTTGTCGAGCTGCAGGAGCCCGCCGACCTGTCGATCATGCTGGAGTGGAGCACCTTCTCGCTGCCCGAGGGTGAGGCGACGCTTGGCTTGCCGCTGGACGAGGCGCTGGCCTGCATCGACCGTCACGCGTGCCCGCTGGACCGGCTGAAGGAGCTGCACGGCCGCTCGCTGAACAGCGGCATCGGCTCGCTGCTGCCCGACGAGGCCGACCCGTTCTTCATCGCCGAGCGGGTCGACACCCAGATCAGCCGGCACCTCTCGCACAGCTACAGCGTGCTCGTGGTCACCGCGGGCAGCGGCCACCTGGCCACCGAGGACGGGTCGTCGCTGCCGATCCGGCGGGGCAGTACCGTCGTGATCCCGTACTCGGCCGGGTCGGCGGTACTGTCCGGCGACATCGAGGGCGTCCGCTGCCTGCCGGCCGCTTAGGCGGTGGTCAGCGCGGCCCGGAGTCAGCGGTCGTCGGACAGGACCGGCTCGGGCAGGTTGCCGGCGTTGTGCTCCAGCAGCCGCCAGTGACCGCGACGCTGGCCGAGCATGGACCAGGAACAGTTCGACAGCGGGCCGAGGGTGTCCCACAGATCCTCGGGCAGCCCCAGAAACTTCGACATGCCAAGCCGGATCGCCGCGCCGTGGCTGACGATCACGGCCAGCGAACCCGGGGGCAGGCCGTCCGCGATCCGCTCCAGCGCACCGCACACCCGGTCCGCGACGACGGCGGTGGTCTCCCCGTCGGGCGGGGACCAGGTCTGGAACTCGGCCGGGTAGCGCGCACGGATCTCCGGGCCGGTCAGGCCCTCCCACACGCCGCCGTGCCGCTCGCGCAGGTCCTTGTCCACGGTGACCGGCAGACCGGTGATCCGGGCCAGCGGCGCCGCGGTCGCGGCCGCGCGGCCCAGGTCGGAGCAGAAGATGGCGTCGGGCTGCAGCGCGGCCAGCAGCCGGGCGGCCCGCTCGGCCTGGCTCACCCCGGTCTCGTTGAGCGGGATGTCCGTCTGGCCCTGGAAGCGGTCCTCAAAGTTCCACACGGTCTGCCCGTGCCGCCACAGCACCAGACGGGTGGCCCGGGGCGGGGCGCTCAGCGGACGTCCCCGTTCGGCGGGCCCAGGGTCCCCGGCTCGCGGGCGCCGCCCGCGGCGACGGGCTCGGGCAGGCGGATGACGGGGCAGTCCTTCCAGAGGCGCTCCAGCGCGTAGTAGACCCGCTCGTCCGCGTGCTGCACGTGAACGACGATATCGACGTAATCGAGCAGCACCCAGCGGCCGTCCCGCTCCCCCTCCCGGCGGATGGGCTTGGCTCCGGCCTGGCTTAGCCTCAGCTCGATCTCGTCAACGATCGACCGGACCTGACGGTCGTTGGCTGCGGAGCACAGCAGGAACGCGTCGGTGATGACGAGCTGATCGCTCACGTCGTAGGCGATGATGTCGGTCGCGAGCTTGTCGGCCGCGGCCGTCGCCGCGATCTCGATAAGCTCGACGGCCCTGGGGGTCGCGGTCACGTGTGCTGTTCGCCCTCCTCGGCTGGGCTTGTCGGTCTGGGCTACCTATACCCAGTCTTCCACGTTACGGCCTTCCGCCCGGTGTGCCGAGCCCCGCCGTACCCGGTCCGCTGCGATCACATTTTTTGGCCCGAACATTAGCTACGGGTTGTTTTCTGTACGAATTATGTTCGTCTTGATGTTGATACGGTCATCTGCGTGCGGTTCCGACGCTCCGGGAGGCCCATGTGACGATCGAGGTGAGCCGGAAACGCTGGGCTTCACACCGGACGGGCCGCAGCTCTGGGTCGGCCAGGGTACGGCGGCCAAGGTGACGGTGATCGACAGCGCCACCGACGCGACCGCCAGCGTGATCAACCTGGGCGGTGACGTGGCGCAGTCGGCCGACGGTTACGAGCCGACCAGCATCGCGCTCACGGCCACTTCCACCCCGGGGTCGTAGCGGGCTGGGTCTCAGCGGCGCCGGACTCGTAGAGGTGGCGCTTGGCGATGTACTGGACTACGCCGTCCGGGACCAGGTACCAGACCGGCTCACCGTCAGCGACGCGGAGACGGCACTCGGTGGAGGAGATGGCCAGGGCCGGGATCTCGACCAGGCTGACCTTGCCTTCCGGTAGGCCGGCCTGGTCGAGCCGGTGGCCTGGACGGGTACAGCCCACAAAGTGGGCCAGCGCGAACAGCTCGGCCACGTCGTGCCAGGACAACATGGCAGCCAGCGCGTCGGCGCCGGTGATGAAGAAGAGCTCGTCCTGCGGCGCGGCGGCCGCGCGCAGGTCCCGCAGGGTGTCGATGGTGTAGGTCGGGCCGGGCCGGTCGATGTCGACCCGGCTGACGCTGAACCGCGGGTTCGACGCGGTCGCGATCACCGTCATCAGATACCGGTCCTCGGGCGCCGACACCTCGCGCCCGTCCTTCTGCCAGGGCTGCCCCGTAGGCACGAAGATGACCTCGTCGAGCTCGAAGATGTGCCCGACCTCGCTTGCCGCAACGAGGTGACCGTGATGGATCGGATCGAACGTGCCGCCCATCACCCCGATGCGCCGACTGTCCCGGCCAGCGTCCATACCGGGATGCTATAAGCCACGCTCAGCTGGCGGGTGCCGGCTCTCGCGGACGGGGCTAACATACGAGATATGACTCCAGTGCCGGATCGAGCGCGTGTGCGCCTGCCAGGTATCAGTTCTCGCGCGTACGAGCACCCTGCCGACCGTTCCGCCCTCGTGGCGATGCGCAAGCTCACCGGTTTCGATGTGCTGCTGCGCAAGCTGTCCGGGCTCTTCAACGAGCGCTCGCTGCGGCTGCAGTTCCTGGCCAGCGGCGTCCGGGTGTCCGACCGGCAGTTCCCGCAGATCAACCACATGGTCCGGGACGGGGCTTACATCCTGGACCTGCCGGAGATCCCCGACGTCTTCGTCACCCAGAACCCCATCGCCAACGCGATGACGCTCGGCTCCGACAAGCCGTTCATCGTGATCAACACCGGCCTGGTGGACCTGCTCGACGCCGAGGAGCTCCGCGCCGTCGTCGGGCACGAGCTCGGGCACGTGCTGTCCGGGCACGCCGTGTACCGGACGATGCTGTTCCACCTGATCAACCTGGCCGCCCGGATCGCCTGGATGCCGATCGGCTACATCGGCCTGCGCGGGATCATCCTGGGCCTGGAGGAGTGGTACCGCAAGTCCGAGCTGTCCTGCGACCGGGCTGGCCTGCTGGCCAGCCAGGACCCGGACGCAGCCCGCCGGCTGCTGATGAAGCTGGCCGGCGGGGCCCGGCTGTCGGAGCTGAGCTCGGACGCCTTCCTGGAGCAGGCGCACGACTACGACGCGGTGCCCGACGTGCGGGATGGCCTGCTGAAGATCCTGCAACTGCAGGGCAACACGCACCCGTTCGCGGTGGTGCGCTTCGCCGAGATCGACCGGTGGATCAACAGCGGCGAGTACGAGCGGATCCTGGCCGGGGACTATCCGCGCCGGGACACCGACTCCACCGCGACGATCGGCGAGGAGATCCGGTCCGCGGCCAAGTCCTACCAGGAGTCGTGGAACAGGACCGAGGACCCGCTGGTCGGAGTGTTCCGTGGCGCGGCCGAGAACGCCATGCGGGCGGGCGAGGGCCTGTTCGGCCGGTTCGGCGGCGGGTTCGGTGGTGCTGGCGGCGGCCGCCGGGGCGGCAACGGCGACAGCGACGACTAGGTAGGCCGGCGGGTGATCACAAGATCACCAGGTCGTCGCGGTGGACGACCTCGCGCTCGTACTCCTGGCCGCGTTCGCGGGCCAGCCACCGGGTGGAGCGGCCCATCAGGGCCGGGATCTCGCTGGCGTCGTAGTTGACCAGGCCGCGGGCCACGACGTGGCCATCCGCGTCGACCAGGTCGACGGGATCGCCGGCGTCGAAGGTGCCTTCCGCCCCGGTGATCCCGGCGGGCAGCGGCGGCGTGGGCGAGCCACAGCAGGCGGGTGCGCGGGCGGCGGCCGGTGGCCGCGAAGTAGGTGCCGGCCGGCTCACCGGCCAGCGCCGCGGCCGCGGCGGCGGCGGCGGCCACCACGGTCGGGATACCCGCGCCGGTCGCGATCAGGGCCGAATCAACCTTGGTGGCCATGCCTCCCGTGCCCGGACCGGCGCCGTGGCTGCCGCCGATGCGGATGCCATCCAGGTCGGCGGGGCCGCGGACCTCAGTGATGCGGCGGGCGCCGCTGTGGCGGGGATCTTCGTTGTAGAGGCCGTCCACGTCGGACAGCAGGATGAGGGCCCCGGCCCGGGTCACGTGCGCGACCAGCGCGGCCAGCCGGTCGTTGTC
>JBEKCN010000179.1:0-6677 GCA_050014855.1 Streptosporangiaceae bacterium
GGTGTCTTGTCCTCCAGGGTGCGCATGACGGCGAACGTGTCGCCCATCGAGTGCAGCAGATGCACACCGTCATCGGGGCCCAGCGCGTCCAGCCCACCGATCGGCGGGCGGACCGGGACCGCGCCGGTGCCGACAATCAGCTTGTCGTAGGCGAGCAGCTCCTCATGGCCGTCAGGCGTGGTGAGGAGGAGCTTGCGGCCGGCCACGTCGATCCGGCGGGCGGTGGTGTCCAGCCGGAGGCTCATCCCGGTGGCTTGCAGGTCAGCGGTGGTGCGGTGGGCGAGGTTACGCCAGTGGGTGACCTCCCCGGAGACGTAGTAGGGGATGCCGCAGATCGAGAAGTTCGGGTAGGCGTCCGCGACGACCACGCTGACCTCGGCGCTGGGGTCGAGCTCGCGGGCCCGCAGCGCGGCGCTGATCCCCGCGTCGCTGCCGCCGATCATGACCAGATGCATGGCTGGATCCTCCGGGTCGTGCTGTCAATAGGACGGGGCGTGGCCCATCTTGACGGACAAAGATAGATCAGTCAATATTGAGTCAATGAATACTGAGCAAATGGCTGACGTGGCGGCCCGGGCCGCGGTGCATGCGGCGCTGGCCGACCCGGCCCGGCTGCTGATCACCGACACTCTCGCCGCCGGCGACGTCTCGCCGTCGGAACTGGCGGCCATGCTGGCGATGCCGTCCAACCTGCTCGCCCACCATCTGCACGTGCTCGAGCAGGCCGGATTGCTCACGCGCCGCCGTTCCGAGGGGGACCGCCGGCGCTGTTACCTGCGGCTGGTACCGGGCGTGCTCGATTCGCTCAGCCACCCGACGTCGCGCCGGGCGCGGCGGGTGCTGTTCGTGTGCACCGCTAACTCGGCGCGTTCGCATCTGGCGGCCGCGCTGTGGCGCCGGGCGAGTAAGGTCCCGGCGGCATCAGCCGGAACCCACCCGGCGGCGGCGATCGCGGCGGGCGCGATCGCGGCCGCGGGACGTCATCACTTGCCGCTGCGCCGCCAGCAGCCGCGGCATATCAGCCGGGTACGCCAGGACGGCGACCTCATCGTCACGGTATGCGACCGGGCCCGCGAGGAACTCGGCCCGCTGGCGGTGGTGCACTGGTCAGTCCCCGACCCGGTACCAGCCGGCGACCCCGATAGCTTCGACGCGGCCCTGGCTGAGCTGGGTCATCGCATCGAGCGGTTCGCGCCGGGCCTTACCGCTGCTCCCTGACCCTGGCATGCCTGCCGGTGCGCGCTGCCCCCAGCAGGCCGGGTGGCTTTGCCAGGCCGTCATGAGGACAGCGCCCTCATAGCCAGCATTCCCTGACCAGGCCAGGCAGCAGGATCCATCACTCACTTAAGCGGGCTGGTGGCCGAGAGCGGCCAGTGCGGCCAGGTGTTCCTCCCCGGTGGGTTCGGTGGCCCGGAGGGGCACGAGGGCGATCCTGCCGGCCAGGGCGCTCACCCGCTCGATCTGCCCGGCCTCGCTGGCGGCGCGCAGCCGCAGGAACGGAGCCTGGGGGCGGGCGGCGGCGATGGAGTTGTTGATGACCCACGCCCAGGGATGGATGCCCGCGCGTTCCAGGTCCTCCTGCAGGTCCTGGGCTTCCAGGACCGGTGTGGTCTCGGCGAGGGTCACCAGGATGACCTTGGTCTGGGCTGGGTCCTGCAGGCGCATGAGGGGGGTGGTGAAGTTCCCCGAGTCCCCTATGTGGCGGGCGACCTCGCGGTGTTAGGAGCCGGTGGCATCCAGCAGCAGCAGCGTGTGCCCGGTGGGTGCGGTGTCGACGACGACGAAGCGGTGCCTGGATTCGCTGAGCACCCTGGAGAACTGCTGGAAGACCGCGATCTCCTCGGTGCAGGGGGACAGCAGGTCCTCGGCCAGCACCGCTCGCCCGGCTTCGTCCAGGTCTTTGCCCTTCGTGGCCATCACATGGTCGCGGTAGGCCTGGACCGCCGCAGCGGGATCGATGCGGGAGACCTGCAGGCCGCCGACGGTGCCGTGCAGTGTCTCGGTGAGGTGGGCCGCCGGGTCGGTAGTGGTCAGGTGCACCTCGCGGCCGGCCTGGGCCAGCGCGACGGCGATGGCCGCGGCGATGGTGGTCTTGCCGACCCCGCCTTTGCCCATGCACATGACCAGTCCGTGATCGGCCCGCAGGATCTCGCCGACCAGCCTGGCCAGGGGCGCATCGGGGAGATCCGGCAGTGGGGGTGCGCAGGTTCCGGCGGTCATGCTTGCCGCGCTGAAAAGCGTGCTCAGGGTCTCCACGCCGATCATGTTCACCGCCTTGAGGGACAGCATGTCGCGCGGCAGGCCAGCGATCGCAGGCGGCATGGCAGCGAGGGCGCTGGCCTCCCTGGCCCGCACGGCCCGGGTGAGGTCGTCCTCACCGGCCGTCTGGGGCAGGACAGCGTTGATGACGACGTACTGGCCGGTGATGCCGATCTGCCCGAGTTCACCGCTGGTGCGGTCGATCTCGGCCAGCGCTGAGGCCTGCGGGCGGCCGACCAGGACCATCCTCGTCTGGCCCGGGTCCCTCAGCGCGCCGACGGCCCGCGCGTACACGGCTTTCTGCTTCTCCAGGCCAGAAAGCGGGCCCAGGCAGGACGCGTCGCCCTTGCCCGCCGCCAGGAAACCGGTCCACGACCCGGGAAGCTGCAGCAGGCGGATGGTATGACCCGTCGGCGCGGTGTCGAACACGACATGGTCATACCGGCCGGTCAGGCTCTCATCGGCCAGCAGGGCGGTGAACTCATTGAACGAGGCGATCTCGGTGGTGCACGAACCGGACAGCTGCTCGGCGATCATGGCCAGCTCTTTGCCCGGGAGCAGCCCGCGTACCGGGGCGATGATCCGCTCGCGGTAGGCCTCCGCTGCCTGCCCGGGGTTGATCTCCAAGGCCGACAAGCCAGGCACCTGGTCAACCGGGGTGATGGTGTTGCCGATCGTGACGCCGAGGACCTGCCCGACGTTGGACGCCGGGTCAGTGCTGACCAGCAGCACCCGTTTAGCGCGGCCAGCCAGGTGCAAGGCCGCAGCGCAGGCGACGGACGTCTTGCCGGCCCCTCCCTTGCCCGTGAAGAACAGGAACCGCGGCGGGGTTTCCAGGAACTTCATCCCGCTGGCTAGCAGCATCCGGCCGGCCCGCAGCTGTCGCCGGTGACGGCGGTCAGCCCCAGCCCGGTCACGCCCGCCGGGGCGGCCACGCTGGCCAGGCCCGCGTAACGGAGCAGCTGATCCCGGGCCGGGTACCGGCCGGTGGCGACACTTACGCCGTTGACCATGGTCAGCGGCAGCCCCTCAGATCCGGCCACCTCCAGGAAGCAGCGCACGCTGTCGTTCCCGGCAAAGGCGGCCGGGTCGCTGGCCAGGTTGTGCCGGGAGATGTCGGCGCCCAGGCTCTTGAGGTGATCGACGTCGGCGGTGAATGTCACCAGGGCCTGGTCGAGGTCGGGGCCGCATACCCCGGTGCTGCAGCACAGGGGTGGCTCGTAGACGTTGATCACGGGCATGGGATTCTCCTTTAGCAGGCCGGGTTACCGTGGCCCTCGTCCTGGCCACTGACTTCATGAGCCAGGTGGGCATGCGGCGCTGGCAGCTCCAGTCACCACGCCCGCCCCTCCGGCTTCCTTATCGATAAACATCGATGCAGGCTCCAGCTTGCCAGCCTGGATAGATAACCGTCAAGATAGAGGAATGTCGATACAGGCGGAGCGCTGCCCGGCAGCATTCATCCCGGCCGCCGAGTTGCGGGTCGTGGTCGACGCGTGCTCTGCGCCGCTGATCGGCGAGCCGCTCAGCGAGACCGCGGCGGCCGGGCTGGCCCAGGTGTTCAAGGCCCTGGGCGACCCGGTCCGGCTGCGGCTGGTGTCGCTGATCGGCGCGCACCAGGGCGGCGAGGTATGCGTCTGCGACCTGACCGCCGCGTTCGACCTGACCCAGCCCACCATTAGCCATCACCTGAAGGTGCTGCGCGAGGCCGGGATCATCGACTCCGAACGGCGCGGCACCTGGGTCCACTACTGGCTCGTGGCCACGGCATTGGAACGCATGTCCACCCTGCTCTCGGCGGGTCCGGCGGCATGACCGCTTGGGTGGCGTCATCCACGAATATCGCCCGGTGGCATAGGTTCTCCGGCACCCACAGGTTGGCATTCCGTGGGAGGCCTGTTACCACGAAGACCGCGGCGACAGGATCCTTCTGGTGCTGCCAGCCGATGTCTCCCTCGCGGCCATCGCGGTCCCGCTGGCCGAAGCAAACGCTGGATGAAAAAGGCTCATTGTGGAGATCATGTGGAGATTGCGGGCCTGCTTGTCTTTGTCCTGCTCTGGCGATCCGCGGCCGATGAGCAGGGCCAGCTCCGGGCCGGGCACCGGCCCGGAGCTGGCCCTGCTGACCGAGCTTTTCCTCAGCCCGCTGGACGCTGCCGGAACCTCGCGGCTGGCCGAGGAGGTCTCCGGCTGGCCGCCGCCGGAATCCGACGCTGAGGCGTAGATGAATCCTTTTGTGCCGGCAGCACGAGGCGGTTACCTGGCCAGCTGCCGGCGGTCAGCGAAGTCGTTCGCATCCTCGGCCGCGAGGTACCCCTGCACGAGTCGCACCGCCGTCGCGCCGTCGCCGACGGCGGAAGCGACCCGCTTGATCGAACGGAAGCGGTTGTCTCCGGCGGCGAAGACGCCGGGGCTGGAGGTCTCCAGCGGGAGAGGTGCGCGATCGACCGGCCACCTCGACCGGAGGCCGGCCTCACCTCAACCGGTGAGGTGGCGGATCACAGCCGCGAACTGCTGTGTTGGCGAGAAGTCCACGTACTCGCAGTCCTCGAGGGCGCTGGGTGCGTGACCAGGAGGCCAGTAGAACGCTTGCCCCGCCTCGTACACCTCGTCGCCGTCGCGGGTCTTCATGTTGAGCCGGCCCTTGAGCATGTAGCCCCAGTGCGGGCAGGGGCACAGGTCGTCGGGCAGGCCCGCGAGCGCCGGGCCGAGGTCGGTTCCCTTCCGGAACCGGATGAAGGAGACGGTCATGTCACCGGCCTCCGACAGCCGCACCTCGACATTGTCGTCCTTGATTGCCACCCGGGCGTTGTCGCGGTTGATTGTTCCCATTTCTGGTGCCTCCTTGTCGGGCCGCGGTCCATTGAGCCGCGGGCACGGACGTTGTGATTGAGCCGGAATAGATTGCCTGCGTCGTAGCGGTCCCCTGACCGGGATCAGCGGCCGGGCCAGTGCCTGGATTCGCGCCACCTTCTTACTCCGATGTCGGCGCATCACCGGTCCATGCGTCTCCGCACGCCAGACATTCCGTCCAAGATCTGCCTAGCCACGACACCCCGCTCACGTATGCGAGCCGGCGGCACCGGGGGCATACCTGCCCGGAGCAAACCCGCATCCCCGGAGCTACCGCCGTTTCAGTTACCGGAGCGGCGCCGCCCAGATCACCTGCGGTGGCGTGGCGTCGCAGCGCAGGCAGGTGAGACGCCGCGGGCGGGCACGTCGCATCGTCGATACAGCCGGCGTGGTGGTGGGGACTGGGGATGCAGCCAATATCGTTTAAGTAGTCGCGGCAGCCAGCAACCTCGAGCGTCATGATGGGTCCTTTACATCGGCAGGTCGACTGCGAGGGGTGCTCGGCCGCGAAGCGCCGGCCGGGCACGCCCAGTCCGGCCTACGGGGTGGGCGCGCTGGCAGGCTGGATGTTCTGGTTGATGTGGAACATGTTGTCCGGGTCGTACCGGCGCTTGATCTGGGCGAGCCGGTCGTAGTTGCCGCGGTAGGAGGCCTTGACCCGGTCCTGGCCCTCGTCCATCAAGAAGTTGACATAGGCGCCGCCGGCCGAGGTCGGGTGCAGCTCCTCCCAGTAGTCCTTGGCCCATTGCGAGATGAGGCCGGCGTTGGCCGGGTCGGGATCGACCCCCACGATGATGCCGTTATAGCCGCCGTCCCGGTACGCGAACGCGGTCGCATCGGCGGGCATCCGGCTGGCGGCGCCGTCGATCGGGTACAGGTGCATGGTCGAATGACCGGTCGGCAGCTGCGCGCCGTACTTGACGTGCACGTCGATCGCCGCATCGGAGATCTCGTTGAAGAAGTCCGCCCGCCAGTACCACTGCAGCCCGGCCGGGTAGAGCGGGTCGAACACGCTCTGCAGCACGGTGAACGGCATCGGCTGCAGCCCGGCCAGCAGCGGTGAGCCGAACGACCTGACCGGCTCGAGCACCTCGTCGGCCCGGTCGTGCGGCCCGGTGTAGCACCACACGATGGCGCACGCCTTACGGCCCCACAGCCCCTCGGGGAACGGCGGGGCGGGCGGGATGGTGAGCAGCGCGATCCAGCCGTTCAGCTCCTCGGGCAGCGACGGGAGCAGCTCCCGGTACCAGCGCATCACCTCGGCGGTGTCGGCTAGGTCGTACAGCACCGGGCCGCCGATGATCGTGCCGGCCTCGCCTATGTCGTGGCAGCGGAACGTGAATGAGGTGACCACGCCGAAGTTCCCGCCGCCGCCGCGCAGCGCCCAGAACAGGTCGCTGTTGGAGCTTTCGCTGGCGGTCACGAGGCTCCCGTCTGCCAGCACCACGTCGGCGGACAGCAGGTTGTCGACGGTGAGGCCGAACCGGCGGGTCAGGTAGCCGGTGCCGCCGCCCAGCGTCAGCCCGGCCACGCCGGTCGACGCGATGAACCCGGACGGGGTGGCC
>JBEKCN010000180.1:0-6657 GCA_050014855.1 Streptosporangiaceae bacterium
CCTTCGGGTTCGATGGCGGGTTGACCATGGCAGCCACATGGCCGCTCGTGGACAGCACGAACCGGACGTCGCCGCCGAGCAGCTGGGTGCTCCGATACGCCGCTGGCCAGGGCACGATGTGGTCATCAATACCTGCCACGACGTAGCTGTCGACGTCGACCTTGGACAGATCGACGGGGGATCCCAGCATGCTGGCTGCACCCGGCTTGGTCAGCGCGTTGGCCATGGCAATCTCGATGAAATTGCGGTGCAGTCCCGCGGGCATCCGCGTGGTGTCGGCGTTCCAGTGGAGGATGTCGAACGGCGGCGGGGTTTTGCCCTGCAGGTAGTTGTTGACCCAGTAGTTCCAGATCAGGTCATCGGGCCGGAGCCAGGCGAACACCTCGGCGAGCGTGCGCCCATCCATGTAGCCGCGGGTACGGGAGGCGAGGGTAGACATGGCGGCGGTGCTCTGGTCCATCAGTGCGACTGTCGTGCCCGCATTCGACTGGTCCAGTACCGCTACGCCCAAGCTGAGGCTGCTGACCTGATCGAGTTGCCCGGTCGCGCTCAGATGCGCGCAGACCATCGATGAAAGAATGCCGCCGGCGCACAGACCCATGAGGTTCACCTTGGGGGCCTTGGTGATTTCCTGTATTGCACTGAACGCCTCGGTGACCGCAAGACCGTAGGTGTCCAGATCCCAGTGGCGATGCCTCTTCTCGGGATTGCGCCAGGAAGCCACGAATACCTGATATCCCTGCGCCACAAAGAACTCGAGCATGCTGCGGCCGGGCGCGAGATCGGTGATGTAGTACTTGTTGATCATTGGCGGGATCATCAGCAGCGGGTACTGGTACACGGTGGGCGTGGTCGGCTTGTACTGAATGAGCTCGAAGACCTCCGTGCGGGCCACCACCGCTCCCGGCGTGCAGGCGAGATCCTTGCCGACCTCGAATGCATCGGGTTCCACCATCGTCGGAACGCGCGGAGCAGAAGACATATCCGAGACCAGCGCGCGGATGCCCCGGACGGCGCTCATGCCGCCGGTGTCGATGAACGCTTTCCTTGCGTCCGGGCTGATCATCGGGTAGTTACTCGGCGCGGATGCGGCGATGAGATTGGTCAGTATGAACTTCAGGCGCTCGTTGTCCCGCCAGTCCAATTCGGCGTCAGCGAGCAGCTCCCCGGCGGTTTGCCCGACCGCCAGATATGTCTGGACCGTGCGCTTGAGCAGCGGGTTCTTGCTCCACGCGGGATCGGCAAACCGGCGGTCGCGGCGCTGCGGAGCGATCGTCGAACTGCCTGTGGCAATGCTGGCGAGATCCGCGGCCAGCTTACTAGCCCGCTGGGCCACCATCCCGGGACGGCGGGCCAGGTTGACTGCGTAGTGCACGAGGCTGCTATCCGGCTGGAACCGGCGCAACGAGCCAAGGGCCTCGTCCAGCATGAAGAACTCCAGCGCGCCGGCCGCATCCAGTTCGCCGGCTGCGTCAGCAGCACCGGTGACGTCAAACTCTGCTGACTCGGGTGAGGTAACCTTCTTCTTCGTGGGCGCCTGGGGAGAGGTTTTAGCCGCCACGGTAATCACGTCCTTCGTCTGGCCACAATGTGGCAGTAGCCATGCTTTGCGGCAATAGCCGTACTCTCGGCCATCGAAGGCGGCGGCCGGAGCCGGCCACTATTCCGTCATTAGCGGACCGCTGCCTTCCGAAAGCCCGTAGGGTCGGCCGGCCTCACAGGGCAGGACGTTCGTCCCGGCACATGCCCTGGATGGTGATTCAAGGTGCCGGCGAGCTCGAAGCGCTCGATCGGCCGGGCTGCCAAGTTCAGTGATTCTCCGGCACCTTGCCACTCCCGTCCGAGATCCACCGGGACCCGCACGTCACGGCCCCAGATCTGCACCCGATCCTGATCCCGCGTGGCTAGCCGGCGGTTCTCCGGCAGCCATGATGAAGACTGACCGGGCGATCTCACGGGAACAACCGGACGCACTCACGGGTGCATCGGCCTACCAGGGACCCGCCATGGTCCTGTACGGTGCCTCCGATATCTTCGCAGACGGCACCGAGATCGTCAGAAGCAGGTTCCCGCAGGCCATCCAGGTGACCTTGCAAGGTTTCTGGTCACGTGCACTGGCTTCAGAACCCGTCAGGCTATGCCGATGCGCTCGGCGGATTATACGGACGCGTACTCGGCTCTCCAGAGCCGCCAGATCCAGCGGCGATCGGCCGTCCGCACAGATCGGACCCGTAATGCGCGCCGCTTTTGGCGCCCGGCGAATCGCTGTAAGCGTATCGAACGGCGGGTACGGGCGCTGCCATGCGCGAACGTCCCGCTACCGTGTGTAACGCATTTATCTCACTCGCAGCGCTCTGGGGCGCCATCCTCGCCGGAAGACCGTGGTGGCGCGCGCGTCAGCTGGCTGCGGGCTCGGGCGCCGCCGGAGATGCAGGCGGCGTCCCGGCAGCGGGTACCGACTCGGGCGCCCGCCCAATGCTGTTGCTCCCGTTGCAGCCTGCGGAGTACCGGCAGCGCCGCGAAGTAGGACCCGGCCAGGGCGATGCCGCCGACGCCGATATCGATCGAGATCCGGCCCTGCCTGGCCCAGTAGACGTGCCTCAGGTCGAGCAGCAGGGCGAACTCATCCACGATGAGCGCCAGGCCGCTGCCGTAGCTGACCGCGACCGCGGGGTGACGGCGGTGCCGCTCCTCGCCGCGGACGGCGACCACGCCGACGCCGGACAGCACGCCGATTCCCCACATGTAGTGATGCAGATGCTCGCCGCCGATGCTGATGTTGCGGCCCGGCCCCTTGCCAGCCCGGATGCTGCAGGTGTGGCCCGCGCAGCCGGCAAAGGTAATGGTGAAGGCCAGCCAGCTGACCAGGGCGGACCGCTGTCCGGAGCCGAGCTCCTGGGCGGTCTGCATGCCGGCGGTGAGCGGGCGCCGCCGATGGCGGGCCGTGCCGGCCCGGCCGGGACTCCCGCTGCTGCGGTTTAGCACCCGTCGGAGGGTGCCCATGGGCTGGTGCCCGACTGGGCGTATGCCTGCTGGAATGCCGCGTTCTGCACGCTGACGGGCGCGTCTTGCGGCAGCCCGGAGTACCCCAGGCTCTGCCAGGTGCTGGGCAGGAACTGGTAGAGGCCGCCCGCACCGGAGGCCGGGTTGACGGCCCGGGCGTTTCCGCCGGACTCGCGGGCGATCACGCACGCCTGGAAGCTGCCCGGCGCCGCGGTGGAGGTCTCCGCAGGCGAGGTCCCCGCGGCCGGTGCTGGTGCTGGCCCCGTGGTTGCGGCCACCGCCGCGGTGGGCGCGCTCGCCGGCCGGGCCGGCGCCGGTACCGCGATGGCGGCCCGGGCGGCCCGGTCCAGCCATGCCTGGCGCGGGTGCCAGGTGCTCAGCGCTAGCCGCTGGCCGGCCGCGATGACGTCGGGGTTGGGCACCGCGTGCCGGTTGATCCACCACAGGGCGGGCCAGTCGGCCGCGCTGCCGTACTCGTGGCGGGCGATGCCGGACAAGGTGTCGCCCGGCCGGGCGACATAGTGCGCCGGGGCCGGGGGCGCCGCCGCGGGATGCAGTGAAGCCATGACCACGATCAGCGACTTCGCCAGTGCGGTAACTGCCATACTGAACATGTCGGGGTTGCTCCTAAGGTTGGTCCGACACAAGGTCCCGGCTGGGTGCTGCGAACACCTGGCCGGGACCGCCTTGGCTAGCAGGCGATGCGCGTGACGGTCATCTCCCGCCCACCTGGGGGGAAGGTGTAACGCGGTATCACGGCTTTCTCCCTTGACTCATGCTCACCTGCAGCCCTTTGGCCTGCCAAGAGTAACGCCCTGTGGATAGGCCTGTGGATAATTTGGGTAAATACGCTGCTCAGTCCCTTGTGCACATGTGGACGAGCGGGGCTGTGGACATGTGGATAACCGTGGCGGCGCAAAGCCCCTGCCAGGCCCCCGGGCTATCCGACCCCGCCGGGTGATCATCCGGCCGCCGGAATGCGCCAGGCTGAGCTCCAGCGTGCCCGGCGCCGACCGCGACCAGACGGCCGGGCAGGCCGGTCCTGGACAACCCACAGGCCCAACCCGCCGCCGGCGCTCTCCGGGAAACTTAGCGACAAGCAACTACCAGCGCAGAACATCCCGATCTGGGCGCTCGCCGCTCCGCTCAACCACGATGCCGCAGCCGTTCAGATCGGCGGTTACTTGTGCGCACCGGTCCTGGCGGATCACGGTCTTTGTTCGTCTGGGCGATCGGGCGGGCCCGGCGGTTCGGGGGCGTCGCACGCAGCATCGCAGAAGGGCTGGCGGGCGCTGCGAGTGCACCGGCACAGCGCCGCCCGGGTATCGGTCACCCAGCCGCCGGCTACCTGTATCCGCAGATCACCGCGGAGGAGGAAAGGGCCGCGCTCCACGGCGCGGATAGTGGCCGGGACATCGGGCTGCTCACCGGCAATATCAGGTGCCTGGTAGTGCAGGGCCCCGGACGGGCAGCGGCCGATGACCTCGGCGACCAGCGCCGCGCTCGCGGCGTCCGGGGCGATCCAGGGCCGCTGCTTGCCATTGAATACCCCGGGAAGCCCGCGCAGGCACTCGGCGGAATGCCGGCATGGCTGCGCGTCGAAGTACACGGTGATCTCGCTGCCCTGGTACGCCTTCCCCGGCCATGGCCCGGCTGACGGCGATCCCGGCTCGGCATCAGATGCTGACATGGGATCAGGCTAAGCTACGGCCCCGGTCCTGAGCAGCCCCGGCAACTGCGTGCCAAGCGCGCCAGGCCCTGCAGGCGCTCGCGTTGCGGCCGGTGCCGCCGGTTGCCAGCGGGGTGGATCCTGTCCCAGTGTGCACGGTCGCCGCGCATCTCCAGACGGTCCGCAGGCACCACGATCATTCCCGGATCCGGTACCCCGGCAAGGCGCCACTGGGATACGCAGTTTGAGTCCGAGCTTGGCGGTCATTCCTCGGCGGGAGTGATGGCCGTCAGCCGTGGCTGACCGTTGGCTGCCTGGCGCGAACCGATCATCTTCCGCACAAAGTCGTCCAGCCCGCTGCCCGGTCGCATGTAGACGCGTTCCATGGCGCCGAGCATCTGGGCCGCGTTGACCTCATTGACCTGGGCGCTGGACAGCTCGGCGGTCTGGGGTACCCTTCCAAGCCCGGCAACGTGGCGGGGCCCCAGTGGCATGAACACCGAGCTGGCGTCATGCAGCGCGATACCGCCGAGCACGCCCACTCGCGGAACGCCGCGCTGGACGGTGAGCGCGGGAACGTCCCCCATCAGGAACTCGCCACTGCCAGGGGTCAGGATCTCCAGCTGCTGCGTGCGGAGCCACGCCTGCGCGTGGTCGTGCATGTACTCGATCCCCTCGGCGAACTTTGCGCCGCTGTTCCACATCTCCATGGACAGCGCAAGGATCTCGTCCAGCATGATTTCTAGCGCCGCCGGTCCGGCGGCGTCTAGCTTATAGCGCCGGCGGAAAAGCCGTTGCAGCTCCCGGCGACCGGCCGGGGTGCGGAGCCAGCGTGTCCGCTCTTGGAGCACCACCTGCCGCCAGAGCTGTTCACTCACTTGCCGTGTAGCCAGGCTTCGGGCGAAGTGCAGCGCAATGGCGTCCTTAATGGTGGCTGAATGACGCTCACTGCTCAGCACGGTGCCAGCATCGACAGCCAGCAGTGCATCGTGCATTTGGTCTTCGGTCTTCTTCCACAACTTTTCGAGGAAGCCGGAGGCGAATGTTAGGAAATCGTCCACCTTGCCGCAGCCGGCAGGGCCGCGCATGTACGCCTGATCGGGGTGGTCCAGGCTGATGTAGCAGACCAGGCCCTTATCCTGTCCCGCTGGCGCCGCGAAGCGCTTCATCACGAGTTTCGAGGTGACGTGCTGGCCCGTGATGTGCGGGCCAGCCTCCAGGCTCAGCTCGTGCATGCGCTGGATGGCCTCACCCGGCGTCCGCCGGGAAGGAATGGTCACAAGAGATCACCGCGTGCTCTCATTATGATGGTGCGGAGGCTGACTCCCAGATTTTGTGCGCCACGATAAACGATGTGCGGGAGCAGCGATCTGCGTCAGAACGGCGGACCAGCGCGTGGTCGGAATGTCTTCACCAGTCATACCAGTTTCTGGGCTTCCTTAATGAACTCATCCACATCGAGTGGCTCGTTTTGGGTCATCGCCCAAGGCATCGAGGCCACATCATCGGCGGTAGCACCATCCGACCTGTTCACGGCCTACATCGTAGCTGTCAGCTACATCGGACCCGACTGAATAAACACTGCCACAGTCAGCCAGTCAGGGGGCAGGTGAGCGACTACGAAGCTTGTTGGAAACGTGAATGGGCCCCGGCAGCATCTGGTCCGAATCCTGACGGGACAGGCTTGACGCGAGCGGGAGCGCTCCCGCTATCCTGATCTCATGATTTCCCCAATAGGGGAAATTTCCCGTCCATGGGGGTTCAAGTCCCCCCTCGGGCACCATCGAAAAACCAATGCCCTGTGGCCTCCAGGCTGATCGCGCCACGCACGACCTTCTTCCCCGGCTGATAGGTCAGTCTCAGCCCTAGCTGCTGGTAGACCTCTGACTTGTCGTCCGGATCGGCATCATGCAAGGTGACGGCCTGGCCGCTCAGTCTGCTGATCATGGCTTCGATCTCCTCTTCACTCACTGGTGCACCATCCT
>JBEKCN010000181.1:0-6648 GCA_050014855.1 Streptosporangiaceae bacterium
CGCACGAGAGGCCCCGGAACGGGTATAATCCCAGGTCGGAATGGGTGCGCCGCCAGGGACTTGAACCCCGAACCCGCAGATTAAGAGTCTGCTGCTCTGCCAATTGAGCTAGCGGCGCGCGAACCTCAGGAATACTAGCAAGGCCTCGCCCCGCTTCGCGAATCGCCTGCCCGCGGCTGGCGTAAGCCAGGTATTTCTCACTCTAAGTATCGTATTGCTCGCTCAAAGTTATGATAGCAGGGCCTGCCGCTCGCCTGTGTCGCCTGGCCCGGCCCTGCCCGGCCCCGCTCTGCGGTTCCCCGGCCGGCTTCTGGCTTGTCCTTCGATGCCATCCACGGCCGCGTCGATGAAACGATCGGAGTTAAATAAGTTCGAACACAATGTAGCCATCCTTGGCCAAGCTTGGGTCAAGACACGCCCCTGGGGCATTGCGTAATGCGCGAATTCGCGCTGAGATGAGACGGAGAGCGTGGTGCGCCGGGGGGACGGCGTGCCTTGCCGATAAGGAGCGCCATGCTGCCAAGCCCTCGCAGGCCTACGCGCCGCCGCGCCGCGCGGACGGCCGGCCCGGCGCAGCCTGCGGGCCCCGGGCGGGCCGCCCGGGGCAAAAGGCTCATCCGGCTCGCCGCTCTCACCGCGGCCCTGGCCCTGCCCGCCGCTGGCCTCGCGGCCGCCTCTGCCCCGCCCGCTGGTACGGCTCCATCCGCCAGTGTTGCCGGGCACCTCGGCACCGGGGCCGCCAGCACGACCACCAGCGCGGCGGCCTTCCGCCCGGCCGCCGGCGCCACGGCGCCCATCCCGGCCGTCGCCGGGGCGCCGGTCATCCGGCTGGGCTCCCCGGCCCCGCTCAGCACCGCGCAGTGCCTTACCGCAATCAAGGTCCGCTGCTATAGCCCGGTCCAGTACCGCGTCGCCTACGACCTGGGCCCGCTCTACAGCGCGGGCATCACCGGCAAGGACCGGACGATCGTCATCGTCGACTCGTTCGGGTCCCCGACCATCCGTCATGACCTGCAGGTCTTCGACAAGCAGTGGGGCTTCCCGAACCCGACGCTCGACATCCTCAGCTACGGCAAGCTGCCGAAGTTCAGCCCCGGCGACGCCACGATGGATGGCTGGGCCGACGAGACCACGCTGGACGTCGAGTACGCCCACGCCATCGCGCCTGGCGCGAAGATCCTGCTCGTCGAGACGCCGACCGCCGAGACCGAAGGCGTCGCCGGCTTCCCGGACATGATGAAGGCGGAGCAGTGGGTGATCGACCACAACCTCGGCGACGTGATCAGCCAGAGCTTCGGGGCGACCGAGAACACGTTCCCGGGGTTCAGCGGGTCCAATTACAGCAGCCTGGGCAACCTGCGTTACGCCTTCGCCGACGCCGCCCGCCAGCATGTCACCGTCCTGGCTTCGTCCGGGGACAGCGGCGCCACCAACGACGAGGCCGACGGCGCCACCCTGTATCCGTACCGCGCCGTCTCCTGGCCGTCGTCGGATCCGCTCGTCACCTCGGTCGGCGGCACCCAGCTGCTGCTCGCCCAGGACGGTAACCGGATCCAGCCCGACCAGGTGTGGAATGACACGTACGGAGCAAGCGGCGGGGGAGTGTCCAGCATCTTCGCCCGTCCGTCGTATCAGGACGGCGTGACCGCCGTAGTCGGGGACAGACGCGGCATCCCGGACATCTCGATGTCGGCGGCGGTCACCGGCGGCTGCTGGGTCTACGAGAGCTTCGAGCCGAGCAGAGCCGGCTGGGAGATCCTCGGCGGCACCAGCGAGGCGACACCGATCTTCGCCGGGATCGTGGCCCTGGCCGACCAGGTGGCCGGCCAGCGCCTCGGCAACATCAACCCGGCGCTCTACACGCTCGGCGGGCTCAGCCAGGTGAGCAGCGATGCGTTCCGCACCGGGATCGTTGACGTGACCGGCGGCAGCAACTCTTACGGCCGGGTGGTCGGCTATAACGCCGCACCGGGCTACAACCTGGCCAGCGGCTGGGGGACCGTCGACGCCGCCCGCTTCGTCCCCGCGCTGGCCCACGTCCGCGGTTAGCCGTGGACGCTTGGCCACGCCCAGCGAACGCCGGCGTGGTTCAGCGGCGACGCCCAGGTAGCTGTGGCTAACTGTAGCGGTGGCTAACTAAGGAAAACTTCCCGTTAGACATCGGTGTCTACGGGAAGTAGCCGGAAGTGCCCGAGCGGCTCCGGCAAATGCCGAGCTGCAGGCCCGGACCATCGGTCCAACCGGACATGCCGTCACAGAGCGGGCATGGACCGTCCGTTTGAGCTACGAAATACGAGGTGCCAGGTGAGGTGCCAGGTAGGGTGACTTCTTGTGTCTGACGGATCCACGACGCAGAGCTCCCTTCCCGCACCAGCCGCCCCTCCCAGCTCAGCGGCCATGCCGGGACGGCGGCTCGCGTGGCTGGATGCGCTCCGGGGGGTGGCGGCCCTGTTCGTGGTGTTCGATCACCTCGGGTACTCCGTCCTCCAGCACGCCCGGGCGGACGTTTACCAGTGGTTCGACCCGGGCCAGTTCGGCGTGTTCCTCTTCTTCCTGGTCAGCGGCTACATCGTGCCGGCGTCCCTGGAGCGCAAGGGCAGCATCCGCGGATTCTGGGTCGGCCGGGTGTTTCGGCTGTTCCCGCTCTACGTATTCGCGCTGATCGCGGCGGTTACGCTCTGGACGCTGGACCTGGGCGGCATCAGCAGGACCAACTACGACGGTGAGACGTCCCTGCTCACCCACGCGCTCATGCTGTCCAATGTGCTCGGCTCGCACAACGCCATCAGCGTGATCTGGACCCTCTCCTACGAGATGACGTTCTACCTGCTGCTCACCGCGCTGTTCGTGACCGGGACGCACAAGCGCAGCAGCTGGTACGCGCTCGGTTTCGCGGTGGCCGCGGTGGCCCTGGGCGGGCTCCTGCCCATGCAGGCCATCTCCGGCGGTTTTCTCGGCACGCGGCTCGTGGCCGAGATCGCCGACCTGCTGGTCGTGGGCGGGGTCGCGCTCGCGGTGACCCGGTTCCGGCTGCCCAAGGTCTTCGGTGCTGTGCTGGCGGCCGGGACCGTGCTGGTGCTGGTGCTGTTCAACGGCAACTGGGTCAACCCGTACGAAGCGCTCACGATTCTCGCGCTCATGTTCACCGGCACCATGCTGTACCGCGCCGAACGCGGCGATTTCGACAAGCGCAAGGCCGTCGCGGTCGCGGTGGCGGTCTTCGCCCTCGCCACCGCGGCCGGCCTCTCGCACCCCCCGGCGTCTGACCTCTCATCCGCGGCCACCCGGATCGCCTACGACCGGCAGTGGGTCACCTCGCTGCTGCTGGCCGGGGCGACGTTCGCGATCGGCATGGCCTGCCGGAACAAGAAGATGCCGCGCATCTCCGCCTGGCTCGGCCTGGTCAGCTACTCGGTGTACCTGCTGCACCCGCTGCTGGTGTCGCTGTACAACCACATCCCGCTCACTCAGCAGCCGCATCCGTTCCCGGAGCAGCTGGCCCTGGCCGCGGCCTTCCTGGCCGTGCTGCTCGCGTGCTGCTGGCTGTCGTACCGGTTCATCGAGGCCCCCATGCAGCGGCAGGGCCGGAAGTTCGCCGCGTGGCTGGAGTACTGGGTCGGCTCGGACGTGATCCCCGGACATCACCAGCGGCCGGCCGATGCCCGGCAGGCTGGTGCCCGGCAGGCCGAATCCACGTCCCGGTTACCGAGCGGCGGGCCCGGCCCGCCCCATCCCGGTAGCCGGGGAGGTAGGCCCGTTGACGGGTCAGGCCCAGCGCCGGCCGCGCATCAGGCATCCTGGTAGGCATGTCCACACCGCTGCCACCACCCCGGTATCCCGACGAGCCGGGCGAGCCGTACCGCATCTGCCTGGTGTGCCTGGGCAACATCTGCCGTTCACCCATGGCCGAGGTCGTGCTGACCGCCGAGCTCGCCGCGGCCGGCCTGGGAGAGTCCGTCACCGTCGACAGTGCCGGGACGGGGGACTGGCACGTCGGGCGCCGGATGGAAGCCCACGCGCGGTCCGGGCTGGCCCGCCGCGGGTACGACGGCTCGGCTCACCGGGCCCGGCAGGTCGAGCCGTCCTGGCTGACGCGCCGGGACCTGATCCTGGCCATGGACGAGCAGAACCTCGCCGACCTGCGCCAGATGGCCGCGCTGACCGGCGCCGGCGGCGACCGCATCCGGCTGTTCGGGGAGGCCGGTGGCCTGCCGCCCAGCGACCGGGACGGCCTGGACATCCCGGACCCCTACGGCGGCGACGCCGGCGACTTCGGCGCGGTCCTGGATCTCATCGAGACCGCGGCGCGGCACATCACCGCCCAGCTGACCGAGCTGCTGCCCGGCCGCGCCACGGCGTGACGGCCGTGGAGCTCCGGGAGCGGATCGCCGCCGTCGCCGGTACCGGTGTCCGGGACCTGCGCCGGGCCGGCGGCCAGCACGGGTGGCAGCACATCCGCGTCACGCTGGCCGACGGCCGCAAGGCGTTCGCCAAGGTCTCCAGTGCCGACACCGGCCCGGCGCTGGAAGCCGAAGCGCGCGGCCTGCGCTGGCTGGCTGACGCAGTGGCGGTGCCGGTGCCGGCCGTCCTCGGCCAGGACAGCCACGCCCTGGTCCTGTCCTGGATCCCGCCCGGGCCCGCTGACCCGGGTGCGGCCGCCATGTTCGGCCGCGAGCTGGCCGGGCTGCACGCGGCGGGCGCGGTCGGCTACGGCGCCCCCTGGCCCGGGTTCATCGCCAGCCTGCCGCTGGACAACACGCCCTGGCCGGCGTCGCGCGGCTGGGCCGAATGGTACGCCGAGCGGCGGATCGTGCCTTACCTGCGCCGCGCGGCGGACACCGGCACGCTGGGCCGGGACGATGTCCGGCTGGTCGAAATGGTGACCCGGCGGATCAGCGCGCTGGCCGGCCCCGCCGAGCCGCCCAGCCGCATCCACGGCGACTGCTGGTCGGGCAACGTGATGTGGTCGAAGGGCCGGGGCTGGCTCATCGACCCGGCCGCCCACGGCGGCCACCGGGAGACCGACCTTGCCATGCTGGCCCTGTTCGGGGCCCCCCATCTGGAGCACATCATCCGCGCTTATACCGAGACCGCCCCCCTCGCGGACGGCTGGCGGGCGCGGGTCCCGCTGCACCAGCTGCATCCGCTGCTCGTGCACGTCTGCCTGTTCGGCGCCGGCTACCGGGACTCCGCGCTGGCGGCGGCGCGCGCCGCGCTGGCGGCCTGACCGTAGCCGGTTGCTGTTTTTCATTCGTAACGAGCCTGATCCGCGGGCCATCCGAACGCCCCGCGAGACGCCCCTGGCGGGCGTTCCGCCGGACCGGCTCGCGGCCTACCTGCCGAACGAGATGGTTTCGTGGCCGGCCAGACCGTGCTGGGGCTCCTCGTCCGCCTCCGCTTCATCGGTCTCGTCCGCCCGTCCGGCTTCCGGCGCGAGCGGCAGGGTGACGCGGAACGTCGCCCCCTGGCCGGGAGCCGATTCGACGGTGGCGGTCCCGCCGTGCGCGGCGACCAGCGCGCTGACGATGGCCAGGCCGAGGCCGCTGCCGCCGCCGCTCTTGCGGTTCCGGGCCTCGTCAGCGCGGTAGAACCGCTCGAACACCCGCCGCGCCTGCTCGGCGGTGAGCCCTGGCCCCTGGTCGGCGATGTCCAGCACCGCGGCCGGGACCGACGGCGCCGGGCCCCCGGGGTAGCGGGGCGTCCCGGGTAGGTGGCCCGCGCTGAGCCGGACGTCCACCGGTGTCCCGTCCGGCGTGTGGGTGAGCGCGTTGGTCATCAGGTTGCCGATGACCTGCCGCAGCCGGGCCTCGTCGCCGACCACGAGGAAGGCCTTGCCCGGCTCGACGGTGAGTTTGACGGGCCGGTCCGAGGCGATCATCCGGGTGTCCTGCACCGCGTCGGCGGCCAGCACCAGCAGGTCCACCGGCTTGCGCTCGATCGGCCGCTGCTGGTCGAGGCGCGCCAGCAGCAGCAGGTCCTGCACCAGGACGCCCATCCGGGCCGCCTCGCCCTCGACCCGCTGCATGATCCGGTCCAGGTCTTCCGGGGCTAGGCTGCCGCGGCTGCCCTCCTCTCCGGTGGCCACGCCGCCACGCTGCCGGTAGTACTCGGCGAACCCCCGGATCGCGGTCAGCGGCGTGCGCAGCTCGTGGCTCGCGTCCGCGATGAAGCGGCGCATCCGCTCCTCGGACTGGACCGCGGCCTCTTCCGATTCCTCCCGGTCGTGGAACGCCGACTCGATCTGGGCCAGCATGGTGTTGATGGACCGGCCCAGCCGCCCGACCTCGGTCCGCGGGTCCATGTCCGGGACGCGGCGGTCCAGGTGGCCGGCGGCGATCTCCTCGGCGGTTTCCTCGATGTCGTCCAGTGATCGCAGGTTGGTCCGCACCACGGCCACGCTCACCACAGCCAGGCCTAGCATGATGACGAGGCTGACGATGACGTCGAGCTCGGTCAGATACCTGATGGAGCTGGCGAGACTATCGAGACTCTGGCCCACGA
Source organism: Streptosporangiaceae bacterium (assembly GCA_050014855.1). Taxonomy (GTDB): domain Bacteria; phylum Actinomycetota; class Actinomycetes; order Streptosporangiales; family Streptosporangiaceae; genus Bog-532. Next base: position 6,502 of record JBEKCN010000181.1, read on the forward strand.
CCAGGATTGCCTGGGTAGTCTGGCCGGTGGTCGGATCGAGAATTGTTTCGCTCTGGATGATCACCCGCCAGCTGCCCCCACCGCTGGCCGCGGGAACAGTCACCGGCTGATTGCTGTGCGCGTTCAGCCACGATGGGCTGGTGGATA
>JBEKCN010000182.1:0-6637 GCA_050014855.1 Streptosporangiaceae bacterium
CGGGGCGGGGGAGGGCCAGGCCCTGGAGCAGGACTACCGCAGGGCGGCCCGGCACGCCCGTGGCGTCATGGACCGTCTGTTCTACGGCTGAGCGCACCGCCGCGGGCCCGGGCCGGCGGTGTCCGGTCCGGGGCGCTGGCTCCGACGTCCTGGGTGAGCGGCACCGCCACGGTGCCGGCCGCACACAAAGGAGACACCCGTGAAGTACATGATCCTGGTTTACGGTTCGCAGCAGGACTACGACGCCCTGGCTGGCCGGGCGGTGCCCGGCCAGCCCACCTGGTCGGCCGAGGACTTCGCGGCCATGGGGGCGTTCATGGAGGACTTCAGCAAGGAGCTTGCCGGGTCCGGGGAACTGGTCGAGACCCGCGGCCTCACCGCTCCGGTGCACGCCCGGCGCGTTCAGCTGGCGCACGGTGTCCGGGTCGTCACCGACGGCCCGTACGCCGAGACCCAGGAAGTCCTGGCGGGCTACTGGATCGTCGAATGCGAGAGCTTTGACCGTGCGTCCGAGATAGCGGCCCGGCTGGCGGCCTGCCCTGGCCCCCCGGGTTCCGGTGGATCGGCCGCGGACCGCACGCCGTTCGCGGACGTGCGGCCGATCGCCGACTCCCGGAACGAGCTGGAGCTCTGACCGGTCTTGACCGGCCGTGACGCCGAAGACACCGAGGGCCTGCTGCGCGTGCTCGCGCCGCAGGTCCTTGGCGCGGTGGTACGGCGCTACGGGCATTTCGACACCGCCGAGGACGCGGTGCAGGAAGCCCTGCTGGCCGCCGCCCAGCAGTGGCCGGGCGGCGGTGTGCCCGCTAACCCGCGAGGCTGGCTGATCACGGTGGCCGGGCGGCGGCTGACTGACCTGCTGCGCGCCGAGCAGGCCCGGCAGCGGCGGGAGGAGACCGCCGCCCGGCGGATGCTGCCCGGCGAGTGGCTGGCGCCCGGTGCTGACCAGCCGGCCGCTGGCTCCGACGACACCCTCATCGTGCTGTTCCTGTGCTGTCATCCCGCCCTGTCGCCCGCCTCGCAGATCGCCCTGACCTTGCGGGCCGCCGGCGGCCTGACCACCACCGAAATAGCCCGCGCGTTCCTGGTCACGGACGTCGCGATGACCCGCCGGATCACCCGGGCCAAGCAGGCTGTCGCCGCGAGCGGCGTCCCGTTCCGGCTGCCGCCGGGCCCGGAGCGCCCGCAGCGCCTCGGCGCGGTGATGCACGTGCTCTATCTGATCTTCAACGAGGGGTACGTCACCACGTCCGGCCCGGGCCTGCACCGCAGCGAGCTGTCCGGCGAGGCGATACGGCTCGCCCGGCTGCTGCACCGGCTGCTGCCCGGCGACAGCGAGGTGGCCGGGCTGCTCGCGCTCATGCTGCTCACCGACGCCCGCCGCCCGGCGCGCACGGGGCCGGACGGCGCCCTGATCCCCCTGGCCGAGCAGGACCGGAGCCGGTGGAACCACGCCTGCATCGCCGAGGGCCAGGACCTGCTCACGGCTGCCCTGCCGCGCGGGGCCACGGGCCCGTACCAGCTCCAGGCGGCCATCGCGGCGCTGCACGACGAGGCACCCAGCGCCGAGGCGACCGACTGGCCGCAGATCGTCGCCCTGTACGAGATGCTGATGCGGGTCTCTGGCGGCCCCGTGGTGGCGCTCAACCACGCCGTCGCGGTGGCCATGGCCCACGGCCCGCACGCCGGGCTGGCCCGGCTCGTTGGGCTCGAGGCGGACGACCGGCTCGCCGGGGACCACCGGCTTACCGCGGTCCGCGCCCATCTGCTGGAGCTGTCCGGCGATAAGGCCGCCGCCCGCGACGCCTACGAGACGGCCGCCCGCCAGGCCACCAACCTCGTCCAGCAGCGCTACCTGCACACCCGCGCCGCCCGCCTCGCGACCAGCGACGTCAATCCCTGAAACTGTCCGGGCTCACAGGTAGGCGTTGGCGCGCAGCAGCCGGAGGGCGTCGACGGTGAGGTAGCCGCGCCAGTCCCGTTCGGCGCTAGGGGACCAGGCCAGCCAGTTGAAGGTCCAGCCGCCGTCGGCGAGCTGCGCGTGCGCGAGATGGTCCAGGTGCGCCTTGATGGTCGCCTCGCTGAACAGCCCGCGGCCCATCGAGTCCGGCTCCGGCGCGAAGTCCAGCGGGGTGTGCACCTCGCCCCGGGCACCGGGCTCGAGGGTGACGATGCCACTGTCGGTGATGAGCGGCGCGATCTGGCCGAAGACGGCCCGCGCCCGGTCACGGTCGGCTACGTACTGGAGGAACCGCAGGACGCCGAACATGCCGTAGGGGGTGGGCTCGGAGATCTGGCCGATCCGGTCCCACATCACCTTGGTGGCGCGGTCCAGCCAGGGCTGGCGGACCTGGCGGGCGTGCAGCGTGCCCGCGATCAGGCCGGTCATGGCCAGCGACGCCGGGGGGCCCGGCTCAGGCACCCACCAGGGGGCGTGCGGCCAGCGATCCACGCTCGCGTCCACGAACACGACCCCGCCCCCGGCCGGGGCGGTGGCCTCCAGCCAGGCACACGCGCCCGCGACCAGTTCCTCGTCCCACACGTCGGTCTCGTGCAGGATCCGCAGGGCCAGTTCCGCAGCCGCGGGCTGGCTGACCGGGGCGCGCCCGTCCGGCTCCAGGGCGTGGCCGAAGCCGCCGTCCGGGTTGCGGTACGCGGCCACAGCGTCGCGCACGGGCTGCGCCTCACCGCCTTCGAAAAGCCGCTCGTAGCGGCGGAGATCGACCACGCGGGCGTTCGCGGCCAGGAACTGGACGGCCTGGCCGAGGTCTGGTGATTTCATGGCCCCATCACAGCGCAGCCCGGCACCGGCTGTCTTGAACGAAACGGCCATCCTCTCTGGCGTGCCTGCGGCTTGTCTGGCGTGGCGGCGGCTTCCCGGGCATGCTGGATGACGTGGAGCTGGCCGCGGGATACCGGGAGTGGGCGCCGCCCGCCGGGCTGCGTCACGTGCTGGCCTGCCTGTGGAGCCAGGTCGTGCCCGGCGACCGCAGCGCGCCCAGTCTGGTGCTGCCCGACGGTTGCTCGGACCTCATCTGGCAGCGCGGTCACGGCGCTTTCGTGGCCGGCCCGGACACCGGCCCGGCCCCGACGGTGCTGCCGCCCGGTACGGTGCTGGTCGCGGCGCGGTTCCGGCCTGGCGCCGGCGGCGCCACCCTCGGGGTCCCGCTGAGTGAGCTGCTCGACCAGCGCATCGACGTCGCGGACCTGCGTCGCGACGTGGCCGTCCGGCTCCCGGCCACGCTGAGCCCGGGCGGTGCCGTGGCCGCGGTCACCGGTGTCGCGGGCCGGCTGGCCGTCGCCCGGCCGCCGGACGGCGCGGTGCTGACCGCGTGCCGCCTGCTCAGCCATCCGGGCGCCCAGGCCGGTGAGGTAGCGGCCCAGGTCGGCCTGAGCGACCGCCAGCTGCGCCGCCGCTGCGAGGCGGCGGTGGGTTACGGCCCGAAGATGCTGCAGCGGGTGCTGCGGTTCCGCCGGTTCGTCTCGCTGGCTGACGCCGCGGGCGGAACGGCTGACCTCGCGCAGGCCGCCGTGGACAGCGGCTACGCCGATCAGCCGCACCTGACCCGGGAGACGGCCCGGCTCGCGGGCCTGTCCCCGGCGGCCCTGGTCAGGGAACGCCGCCCCGGCGGTTAGGCGCCGTCCGGCTCGGCGATCATGGCGGTGCCGATTCGCCGGAACCCCAGCCGGGCGTAGACGCGCGCCACGTCGTCGTCGGAGGCGGCCAGGAACACGGTCTGCACCCCGCGCCGCAGCGCCTCACCGGCCAGGGCGGCGGTCACCGCCCCGCCGAGTCCCATCCGGCGGGCGCTGGGCAGCACTCCCACCCCGGTGATCTCGGCCACGCCGCCCAGCGGCTGGCAGCTCCCGGCCGCGAGCGGCCCGTCCGGGCCGAACGCCACGGCCAGCACCGACTGCCCGGACCGCAGCCGGTCCCGCAGCATGTCCAGGGCGCTCTCGTCGTGATCAGCAGCGATCTTGTCCCGGTCGATCGTCCCGGCCAGCCCCACCGCCGTCCCGGGGTGCCCGAAGGCGACCGCCGGCACGGCCCAGATCCGGTCCAGGTCCGGGTCACCGGGGCTGACGAGGCGCACGGTGACGTCCGGCTCGGTCGCCGGCGCCGGGGCCAGCGTGCCGAGCATCATGAGCGGGTGCGCGCGGGCGGCCAGGCCTCCGTCCGGTGCCGCAGCGGTCATCGTGGGTGCGGCCTCGTCGATCCACTCGAACGACTCGGGGATCAGCAGTTCCCGCTGCCGGGCCCGGACAGCGCGGATGTCATCGGGCGTGACCCGCTCGGTGGTGCCCCGGCGCGGCCGGGCGTAGTAGGGAAACCCCGGGCCGGTCGGCACGAACATCACCAGTGGCCCATGCTCCTCCGCGCGCGCCCTCCGCCGGGGCACCGCGTCGCAAAAAGCGTCGATGCGCTCGATGGTGCTGGAGTCGTCCACACCCATACTCAACCCCATGAAGGGAGCCTATGCACCTCATTAGCCTGCGCGGGTCCCGGCTTGATACAGCCCAGAGGAGGGATTGCTGGTTCAGGCGGGCGGCGGCGCGGGGGCCCGCAGCGCGGCCGGGGCGCCGGCCGGGACCGCGGGATGAGCCGGGGGAGCGGCGGCCACCCGCTGGTACGCAGCGCCGAGCGGGGGCCGCGGGTCGGCCCCCGCCGCGGTTCGGCCGCGCTGCCATGGCCCGCTCCGCCTGGGCGGTGATCGTCAGTGATGCGCCGCGAAAAATACTACCCATCAGTAACATGTGGTTCCGCGGCCAGCCCGGCCCGTTACGACGGCGGCAGATCGACGTCCGCGTCCGGGCGGAGCAGCGCGGTCACCCGGTCGGCGTATCCGGGCTCCCAGGTCGCATCAAGTTCGGCCAGAATGCGCTCTTCGTCCGGGCGGAGCCGGCGCCTGGCCGCCGCGGGCCGTCGCCGCGCAGAGCGCCGCCGCCACGAGCGCCCCCGCCAAGATCGCGGCCGCCAGGAGCGTCCCGGCGAGGATTGCTGCTGCGGGGGGAACTGCCGCGGGGGGACCGGGCCGGACAGCCGGACGCCACGACGCCGCCGCTGCGCCAGCGAGGTGATCAGCACGGCCACCACCACGACGGCGCTTACTCCCAGGATCATCCACAGCCCCCCTGTGCCGGTCCAGCTAGGTTACACACGGCTAAACCATGCCACGCCCGGAACCCCTGGTAAATGGTTCATGACGGAGGGTGCCGAACTGTTCGGGCAATCTGGCTGATCGCGAAAGCCCGCCCCAACCTGCCCCTCAATGTAAGCGGAGTGGACATAAACGCCGTTCTGTGAGTGAATGATCACAGAGAGTGATTCATCCTGGATCATTCGGGGAGGGGAATTTGATGGATCTCGGGAAGCTCGTCAGCTCGGTCACTGGTGGGGCGAGCGGCGAAAAAACCAGCACCGCCACCAAGCTGCTTGGCATGGTGGGCGGCCAGGAAGGTTTGAAGAACCTGGTGTCGCAGCTTCAGAGTGGTGGCCTGGGCCAGAAGGTGCAGTCGTGGATCGGCAAGGGCAGCAACCAGCCGGTCAGCGGACAGGAGATTGGCAGCGCCCTGGGTCACGATAAGGTCGAGCAGCTTTCCGAGCAGACCGGCATGAGCCAGGATCAGCTGACCCATGACCTGGCGCAGCACCTGCCCCAGGTCGTCGATCAGCTGACCCCCGATGGGCACATGCCGGGTCAGGCGAGCTAGGAGCATCTGGCCAACTGGTCCGGCGGCTAAGCAGACCTACGTCTTGGCCGCCCGAACGGAACAGGGGCGGAACAAGGCACTCGGCCCATGATTCCGCCCCTGCTCAGCGTCCGTAAACGGGTCACACGTCGTAGTACAGCTCGAACTCGTGCGGGTGCGGCCGCAGCCGCATCGGGTCGATCTCGTTCGTCCGCTTGTACTCGACCCAGGTCTGGATCAGGTCCTCGGTGAACACGCCACCCTCGGTGAGGTAGGCGTGGTCGGCTTCTAGCGTCTCGAGCACCGCCTCCAGCGACCCCGGCACCTGGGGGATGGCCAGCGCCTCGTCCGGCGGCAGCTCGTACAGGTCCTTGTCCACCGGCTCCGGCGGCTCGACCTTGTTCTTGATGCCGTCCAGGCCGGCCATCAGCATGGCCGGGAAGGCCAGGTACGGGTTGGCCGACGGGTCTGGCACGCGGAACTCGATCCGCTTGGCCTTGGGGTTGGTTCCGGTGATCGGGATCCGCACGCAGGCCGACCGGTTCCGCTGTGAGTACACCAGGTTGACCGGGGCCTCGAAGCCGGGGACCAGCCGGTGGTAGGAGTTCGCCGTCGGGTTGGTGAAGGCCAGCAGCGACGGCGCGTGCTTGAGCAGGCCGCCGATGTAGTACCGGCCCAGGTCCGACAGCCCGGCGTAGCCGACCTCGTCGTAGAAGAGCGGCGACCCGTCCTTCCAGATGCTCTGGTGGCAGTGCATGCCCGAGCCGTTGTCCCCGAAGACCGGCTTGGGCATGAACGTTACGGTCTTGCCGTTCTTATCCGCAACGCTCTTGATGATGTACTTGAACAGCATCAGCCGGTCGGCCGTGTTCAGCAGCGAGCCGAAGCGCATGTTGATCTCGGCTTGGCCGGGGCTGCCCACCTCGTGGTGCTGCATCTCGACCTG
>JBEKCN010000183.1:0-6636 GCA_050014855.1 Streptosporangiaceae bacterium
ATCGTGGACCGTGGGCAGCTGCTCGAGCCCCGGCAGCACTCGTGCGGGGTCGGCCACGACTATGTGGTCATCGACCAGAACGGGAAAGTGGCGAAATGCCACATGGAGATTGAGCGTACTCTCGGCGATGTTTTCCGCGACGACCCGCTTGATCTGGTCCGCCGGGACACGACGACGACCCTCAATCTACTTGTCGACGAGAAAGAGGGATGCCGGGATTGCCAGTGGCGCTACTGGTGTTCGGGAGGGTGCTCGGTCGCGACCTTCCGGGCGACCGGAAGGTATGACGTGAGGTCGCCGAATTGCAATATCTATAAGGCGATCTATCCTCAGGCGCTACGGTTGGAGGGCTTGCGGATACTGAAGTACGGCTGACGCCTGTGGGCTGAGGCAGGGGGCACGCGAGGGGGTGGCCATGGCCGCGACAGAGCAACCAGGGACGGGCAGCAGCATTTCCGGCCGGATCCTGCTGGACAGTCCGACCGCAAGCCCGGCGCTCGGTTACGTGCAGACTGGCCGGGCACTAGCAACGATCATCAAGCAGAGCGAGCCCCGCTTCGCTGTCGGGATCTTCGGCGGATGGGGCTCGGGCAAGACGACGCTGATGCAGGCGATCAGAGACGCCCTTGCCGCCGAGCAAGGCCTCGTCGTTGCCGACTTCAATGCCTGGCGGTTTGAGCGCGAGCCGCAATTGCTGATCCCGCTGCTTGATACCATCCGTGCGGCTCTGGTGCGCGGTGCCGATGCCGTCGGCGACAGCAAAGAGGGCAAGGAGAAGATCCGGTCTATCGCCGTCCGGGTTGGCTGGGTTGTCAGGGCCCTGACGACCGGACTGTCCGCCCGGGTTGGCCTGCCCGGAGCGGTGACCGTCAGCTACGACGTCGGAGCCGCCCTGGCGGCGCTGTCCTCACCTGCCGACCCGCAGAACTCGCAGTCGCTCTATGTCGCGGCCTTCGACGAGCTGGACCGCGCCTTCGGTGAACTGTACGCGGCTGGGATCAGCCGCCTCGTCGTATTCGTCGACGATCTGGACCGGTGCCTGCCGGTGAACGCGCTCCAGGTTCTCGAGTCCATGAAGCTCTTCTTCGACCTGCGCGGATTCATCTTCGTCGTGGGCCTGGACGAGGACATCGTGGACCGGGCGATTCGCGCCAAGTTCGCTTCCGAGAACGATCCGACGACGGCGCAGGCGACGGGGCCGAAACCGGCGGACGCACCGCAGCTTCCGGAGCGGATCGGCCGCGAGTACGTCAAGAAAATCTTCCAGATTCCCTACTCGATCCCGCCGATGCTGCCCCGGCAACTGGACGACCTGCTGGCTTCGATGTACCGGGAAGCCTCCCTCGAGCAGGCCCAGCTCGACGACCTGACGAAGCGAGTCCGTCCCTATCTGGACTACGTGGCGGTCGGCGGACGGGTGAACCCGCGGGAGGTCAAGCGGTTCATCAACGCCTACACGCTGCAGACGCTCATCCGGCCGGATCTCGATCGCGACACCGTGCTGGCCCTGCAGACACTCGCGTTCAGGCACGACTGGGCGGAATTCTACGAAGCGGTCCTGGCCGACTCGGCTCTGTTCGTCGACGCGCTCCGCCGCTATCGCCGGGGTCAGGGCAGCGATCATTTGTCCTTCGAGGACATGGCGCCCGGCCTGAGTGACCTGCCGCCAAGCCTGGCCAGCTACCTGAGGTCGGAGCGCGCCGAGGCGCTCACCCGGCATCCGGCGCTCGACATGTACCTGACCAGCTTGCAGTCATATCACAGCGTGAACCAATGGGAGCTGGACGCGTTCCGCCAGCTCGGTTCGCTGCGGCGGGAGATCAGGCTAGCGCTCGACGGTGGCGATGCGGTGCGTTCCGCTCGATCAGTGGCGGCGACGGCGACCACGGTGATGGATAGTCTTTCCGGCTCGCTCGTCGGTGGCTCCTCGGTGCAGCTTCACGGCCTCAAAAGCGCGATTGAGCAAGTCAGGTCGGCCGCCACGCGGGTGACCGATCGCGTTAAGAGCTCGCAAGAGAACAATCTGCACGAGACAGGGGTGCGCGCTGCGCTGGATGAGCTCAATGCCGCCGTCGAGAGGGCGCGCGAAGAGCTGCGGCTGGTCCGCGACTCCTCCATCCTGAGGCCCTGACCGCGCATGGCTGCGGCTCTTTCACAATGACAGGCTTGATCAATCGGTAAGACGGTAGTAGGCGTGTTCGTAGGATGCTACGGCGGCAACCATCGCCACACCAACCACAGCCCCCGCAGTTGAGCACCTGATGATCCGATCTGCCCGGTCATCGTGCACCGCCAGCAGTGATCGCGAACTCCATGGTCAAGGCGATGTCGATCATGTACGTAAGGCGCGAGTCGGACCTCGGACACAAGAATTCCCCATAACCGCCCGTTTCCGGGCATGCGGGATCGTCACCCGGGGCCGGCCTCTGGCCGCAGCGGGTGCTCTGCCTGCTGGCCCGCCCGCCTTTCTCCCTTCTCGTGACGCTGGGACGTAAGCCGACGCTGACGGCGATGGCGTCCTTACTGTCCGTCCGCAGAGCTCGCGCCGACCTGGGCCGCCAGCGCCGCGGTCGCACCGGCTGGGGTTGGCCACCGGAGGAAATGAGCATGCCTGGGATGACCAGGACGGCGGCGCTGAGGAGCGCGAGCCGCCGCTTGCCCGCGCCGGTGATCGCAGGTACAAACAGGGCGTGAGCAGGGACCCGCACGGTGGAGCTGGTGATACCTCGCGGCTGGAGTTCCATCTCGCGGGTGTATTCGGCGTGGTTCGCGGCGGGGTCCAGCTCACCGATGGTGATCTAGGAAGCCGCAAGGCCCGCACCCTGATGAAACTGCTCACGGTCGAACGGACTCAAGTGGTGTCCGTGGACCGGATCGCCAGCGTGCTGTGGCCCGGTGACCTGCCTGCGAAGCCGGCCCAGCATGTGGCGACACTGGTAAGCCGGCTGCGGCGCGCGCTAGGCCCGGATGTGATCTGCGGCGGCCGTCAGGGGTACCAGTTTGCTGCCCGCACAGGGATCGTTGTCGACCTGGACGAGGCGGCCCGGCTGACGGGGCATGCAGAGCGGGAGGTCGAGTTGGCCCCAGCGCTGGCGTGCACGGCGGCCGGGCGCGCGGTCAACCTGCTGTCGCCGGGAACCGCGCTGGCCGAGGAGCCGTACGCCGCGTGGGCGGAGCCAGCCAGGCAGGAGTTGCGCGGGTTGCTGCGCCGTGCCCGGCTTACCCTGGCCGGGGCGGCGCAGATGACCGGTGACGCGGACCTGGCGGCCCGTATGGCCGGAGAGGCTATGGCCGATGACCCATTCGACGAGGGCGCGCACCGCACTTTTATGTCCGCTTGCGCGGCGGCAGGCGAGCGGGCCAGGGCACTGGAGACGTACGCCCGCCTTAGCTCCCGGCTGGCTGAGGAACTGGGGACCGATCCTGCGCCGGACACCCACGAGCTGTACCTGGCCATCTTGCGTCAGCAGCACCCTGGTGATCCTGTCCGTCTCGATGGCGGCCGCGCCCAGCCCGGCACGCCCGTCACCGGCGTAAGGCAGCCGGCCCGAGTGGCTGGTTCCGCCGCGCCATCGCCGGGGCTGGTTGGCCGCGACCGGGAGTTTTCCGAGCTCACCGCGGCGTGGGTGAAGGCTGCTGGCGGTCAGCCGGGGGTAGTCCTGATCGTTGGCGAGGCCGGGATCGGCAAGACCAGTCTGGCGGAGGCGCTGGCGGCGGAGGCGGCCGCGGTGGGCGCGGTAGTCTTGCCGTCCCGTTGCTATGAGACAGAGCGGTCGCTATTTCTGCAGCCGGTCGTAGAGGCGCTTGTCCCGATCATCAACGAGTTGCCGGGGGCGAAGCTGCGGCAGCTTCTGAGGGACGACGCGCCGCCTTTCGCCGCGCTGGTGCCGGAGGCAGCGGCGGTTCTGGGATCAATGCCCTCCGAGCGGGCGGCCGTCGACGTGCAACGCCGGCAGACGTTTAACAGCGTGCTGCGATTCCTGCGTGAGCTGGCGGCATGCAACCCGGTGCTGCTGGTGCTGGACGACCTTCAGTATGCGGGCCAGTCGACCATCGAATTCGTGCACTATCTGGGCAGGAATGCCGGCGGTGCCCGGCTGCTGGTGGCGGCCACGGTCCGGGCCGAGCACGACGCGGAAATCGGTGCCGCGCTCGCCGCCGTGGCCAGCCGCGTTGAGGTGGAGCCGCTCGGGGCGGCCGCCGTCGGGCAACTCGCCAGCCGAGCCGGCCAGCATGTCCTGGCTGAGGACATCTTGCAGCGGACTCGCGGGCACACGTTGTTCGTGGTCGAGGTGCTCCGGGCCCTGACCGAGGGCGACAGCGGTCTCCCCGAGTCGCTGCGTATCGCCGTGCAGACCCGAGTCCACCGTTTGGGCTCAGAGGCCGAGCAACTGATGAGCGCCGCGGCTGTTCTCGGCGCGGCGGTCGACCCCGCAACGGTGGCGCGCATTGCCGGCCTGCCGCTGGCGGCTGCTCTCAAGGGCTGTGAACTGGCGCTGCAGGCACGGCTGCTGGTAGCCACCGGGCGCGACTTCGAGTTTGCCAACGACTTGATCCGCGAGGCCCTGTACGCCACCACCCCGGAGCCGGCCCGGCTGGCTTATCACCGGAGTGCCGCTGACCTGCTGACCAGCCAGCCGGAGGCGCTGGCCCGGCATGCGGCGGCCTGCGGCGACTGGCTGCGGGCGGCGCGGGCGCTGCTGTCTGCCGCCGATGGAGCCTTCCGCCGGTTCGCCGTGACCGATTCGGCCGCCTTGGCGACGCAGGCCCTGGAGGCCGCAGAACGGGCCGGAGATACCGAGGTCCGGGCCCGCGCCCTTGTCATACGCGGCCGGGCGCACGAGGCGGCCGCCGCGATCCCTGCCGCGCTCAGCGACTTTTCGGAAGGAGCAAGCGCGGCACACGCGGCAGGTGACCAGCGCCTGGAGATGCTCGCCCTGCGGCAGCTCGGCGGGGACGTGCCGGTGGCCCAAGGCATGCCGATCGGCTACTGCGAGTCCCATCTCGCCAAGGCCCTGCGGCTGGCAGAGCTGCTCGGCGACCAAGCGGCGGCGGCAGACGTGCTCGCGCGACTGGCTATAGTCGCGACCAATACGCTGCAATTCGATCGTGCGCTCGATTACGGCCAGCGCGCCGTGGCCGCCGGCCGGGTGGCCCGCGACGATCGCGCGGTGGCCGCGGGCCTTGACGGGCTCAAGACCGCTCATGCTTACCTCGGTCACGTCGGCGCGCTGGTGGCTGTGCTCGATGAGCTTGAGCCACTACTCCGTCGCCAGGGTGACCTGTTCCGGCTCCAGCATGCCGTCTTCGAGTCGGCGTTCGTGCCGATAGCGGCGGGTGACTGGGATCAGGCCATCGCGGCCATGGAGTCGGCCATCGAGATCAACCGGCGCAGCGGCTACCCGCATTGGGCCTCGGCCTACTTCTCCCATCTGGGCTGGCTGGCCCGGCTGCGCGGCCGTGACGGCGAGGCAGTCTCGCTCGGGCGCCGCGCGCTGCGCCTGGCCGAGGCGAACGACCATCCCTGGGGCGGCGCCCTGGCCTGCGCCATGCTCGGCGCCACCCTGCTGATGGGCGGAAACCGGACCGACGCGATCGAGCTGTTCGAACGCGGCCACGCGGCCGCCGGCCAGGACGGCGCGGCGGCTTACCGGCTGCACTGCCTGGCCCCGCTCGCCGAGACCACGCGGTCACCCGGGCTCCTCGCCGAGGCCGACCGGCTGCTGGCGGGCGCCGGCCTGGCGGCCGGAGACGCGTGGGTCCTGGGATACGAGGCATACCTGTCGGTCGCACGATCCTGGCTGACGGCGGCCCAGCCGGAACGGGCCCGCGCGGTGCTGGCCCCGTTGCTGACAGCGGTGGAGCGGGGGCCCTGGGTGGCTGGGCTGGCGGCGGCCCTGGTGGTCGACGCCCGCGCGCTGGGCTGCCTCGGCGAGCTGGCGCACGCGCGGCTGGCGCTGAACCGGGGCACTGCTCTGGCCAGGGATCATGGCCTGGTGCACGTCCTGCGCGACGCGCTCACCGCGGCAAGTCTGCTCAGATGAGCCCGGCCAGGTAGGCGGCGGCTCGCGCGGCCCCGTCCGTTTCCACCGGCCGGTACCTAACGGGACGGCCCATTTCCTCGGCTATGGCCTGGGCCAGCGATTCCGGTCCGGTGTCCCGGTAATCCAGGCAGCGGCCCGCGCGGTACCTGTCGAGCCGGTGCCGGACGTGAAAGTTCTGCTCGAAGTGGTGCCGGAGCGGCACATAGATGAAGGGCCGCTGGGCCGCGGTGAGCTCCATCGTCGTCGTAAGGCCACCCTGCACCACAGCCAGGTCACATGCCGCCAGCCGCCGGTACAGGTCATGAACGTAGCCGTGCGGCTCGAGGCCATCATGCGAGGGCAGCGTGGCCGGGTCGATCCGCGGCCCGGCCACCACGACCATCCTCAGCTCGGGCACCAGGCGCTTGGCGGCCGGATAGGCGGCAACGGCGCGGCGCAGCAGACCGGCACCGACACCAGAGCCGCCGACGGTGACGAGGCAGACCTTCTCGCCGGAACGGTAGCCGAGCTCGGCGCGGATCGCGGCCCGGTCGGCGACAGCGGCGGGATCGTAGCCGGAGATGTAGCCGGTGAACTGGTAGTGCTGCCCGAC
>JBEKCN010000184.1:0-6632 GCA_050014855.1 Streptosporangiaceae bacterium
TACGCCTCCAGCATTTCGTGCTCGGACGGGCCGACCGAGCGGATCTGGAAGAAGTGGTCCATGACCATGATGTGCGCGAAGCCAGCGTCGTCTGCGGTGCGAGCCACCGTGGCCAGGGTCGGACCGAGCTGTGCGGGGCCGCCTGCCCAGGTGAAATCGGGAATCTGAATGCCGATTTTCACACCATCACCTCCTGGCCCCACCCTTGCACACCCCCGGCCGGCTCCAGTCAGCGGTCGGGGCCGTCCGGCATCAACCGTCGCCGGCGAGCAGGCGGCCGCGGATGGCCTCGTCCCGGGCAGCATCCGCGGCGGTCCAGGCCAGGCCGATCGCTCCGTCGATGAGCGCCTGGTCGGCCACCGGGGTGATGCAGTGTGCGGCGAACTCCTTCTGGTGGTTGACCGCGGGCAGCGAGCCGATCCCGATGTACGGGTGGATCGCGGGAACGACCAGCGAGACGTTGCCCATGTCCGTGGAGGCGCGGTTCATCCGGCCGGCCGACGCGGCGTCCCCGCCGGCCGCTCCGTCCGGGCCCGTGGCCAGGAACTGGCGGCCGAGCCGTTCCGCGTTGGCCCGGTACAGCGGCAGCAGGTCAGGGTCGTTGCGGAATTCGGCGTACGGCGGCGCGTCCGCCTCGATCTCCAGCTCACAGCCGGTGGCCAGTGCGCCCGCCTCAAAGCAGCGGCGCACCCGGGGCTCCAGCCCGGCCAGCTCATCGAGGGTCTCAGCGCGGACGTACCAGCGGCCTTCGGTGCGGTCCGGGATCGCGTTGGGGGCGTCCCCGCCGTGGGTCACGATCCCGTGCACCCGCGTACTGGGCAGCAGCTGCTGGCGCAGCAGCCCGATGGCCACCTGCGCGACGGTGAACGCGTCGGCGGCGTTGATGCCCTGCTCCGGGTAAGCGGCCGCGTGCGTGGCCTGACCCCGGTAACGCACCAGCATGTGGGATACCGCGAACGGGCGGGCCTCGGCCACGTCCACCGGGCCCGGGTGCACCATCATCGCCGCGTGCACCCCGTCGAACGCCCCGCGCTCCAGCATGTAGACCTTGCCGCCGCCGCCTTCCTCGGCCGGCGTGCCGAACACGGTCACGGTCAGCCCCAGGTCGTCGGCCGCGGCCGCGAGCGCGATACCCGTCCCGACGGCGGCCGCCGCGATGATGTTGTGCCCGCAGGCATGCCCGAGCGCGGGCAGGGCGTCGTACTCGGCGCAGATGCCAATGTGCAGCGGGCCCGTCCCGCTCCGGGCGATGAACGCGGTCGGCAGCCCGCAGGCGTTCGCCTCGACGTCGAAGCCGGCGCCGGCCAGCTCGCCGGAGACCCAGGCGGCGGCGCGCTCCTCGGTCCAGGCGACCTCCGGGTGGGCGTGCAGCCGGTGGCTCAGCCCGGTCAGCTGGTCCCGCGCGGCCGTGACCGTTCCGGCCATGGCGTCCTTGATGTCCATTCGGGGCTCCTTCCCGCCGCGCCTGCGCTGGCGCTCGTTCACGTTTCTACCTTCCCGAGCGTCACGTCCGCGCCGAGGAAGCGGCCGATGTCCGCGGCTTCGGCCGCGAGGCCGTCGGCGCTGGCCGCCAGCGGCGCGGTGAACGGCTCGACGGTGAGCGTGGCCCGGGCGGCCTGCCCCGCCCCGGCGGTGCGCCGCGTCAGCCGCCAGGTACCGGCCACCCGTCCGCCGATCAGCACCAAGGGCCGGACGAGGCCGCCGCCCGTCTGGATGCGCCGGGCGTACTCCGCGGCCAGCATCAGGCTGCGGTCCCGGTAGCCAGCCGATACCGACAGCACCGCGGCGCCGACCATATCGCCCGGCCCCGCAGCCGGGTTGTCCCGCCGGGTGATGGGCAGCATGGGGGGATGCGCGATTCCTTGCACCGCCCGGCGGGCACGCTCGAGCACGGGCCGGTGATCCTCCGCCGGTGGCAGGCCGGCGATGAGGATGCCGCCTACCTGTCGGTCATCGAATCGCAGGCTCACCTGCGGCCGTGGATGCCGTGGGCGGTGGCGTACACGCGGCAGAATGCTGCCGAATTTGTCGCGGCGTGCGAGCGCGACTGGCAGTCCGGGGCCGCCTACAACTACGCGATCACGATCGAGGGGCAGGGGCAGGTCGGCGGCAGCTGCGGGCTGATGGCGCGGATCGGCCCGGGGGGCCTGGAGGTCGGTTACTGGGTCCACCAGGCCCACATTCGCCGGGGCCTGGCCACGGCGGCGGCCGCCGCGCTGACGGATGCGGCGTTCCGGCTGCCGGGCATCGACCACGTCGATATCGTCCACGACGAGCTGAACGAGGCCAGCGCGGCGGTTCCGCGCAAGCTGGGCTTCACCGAGATCGGGTCGCGGCGGCTGGACGTCTCGTCCGAGGCCGGCACCGGCCTCGGGATCGTCTGGCGCCTTACCCGCCCGGATGGCCCGGGCCCCGTGGGTCCTGCCTCGCTCTAGTGCCGCCCGGTTGCGTGCCGCCCGGTTGCGTGCCGCCCGGTTGCGTGCCGCCCGGTTGCGTGCTGCCCGGTTGCGTGCTGCCCGGCTGTGTGTGACCCGTATCTGTGTGACCTGGCGATCGCGGCGCGGGCGCAAGTCATTGGTAATTGCCGCTGCAATCGGTCTGCAACTGGCTGCGATCTGCGCTGCTACGGCCGCGCACCAATCTGGGGCCATGAGAGCAAATCGCGTCGTGGAGGCGAACCTCGCCGCAGGCATGGACCACCTCAGTTGGCTGGGGAAAGCAGGCCAGCGCGATGGAAGCGGCCCGCGCCGAAGCGAACCGGGAGGCAGGCGCATGATCCGGCTCGCCCAGCTCGTGCAGGCCGAAAACCGTGCCGACGCTGACCGCCGGGCCGTGGGCCGCGTCCCGGACGTCCTCCGGCAGCCAGGCGCCGCCCACGAGGCGCACGCCTGGACAGCCGCCCACCAAGCCCTCACCGAAGCACGGGAAGCCGGAACAGACCGGGAGGGCGGGGAATGAGCACTACTTACGGCACTGCCGTCAACGCCGACCGAACCTGCTCCGGGGTCATGACCGCTGACCGTCACACCACAATGAAGAGCCGCGTGAAGGTGACCGTGCTCGTTCCTGCGCACAATGAGGCGAAGGATATCGGGACTACGATTAAGTCAATTCAAGGTCAGTCACGCCCGCCGAATGAGATTGTCGTTATGTGCGACAACTGCACGGACAATACGGCCGAGGTTGCCACCGGGCATGGTGTGCGTGTCCTTAACTCCGTGAAGAACCAGGGGCGCAAGGCGGGCGCGATGAACCAGGCCCTCCGGGTCATCCTGGCTGATCTGGAAGACGATGACCTCGTGGTCTGCATGGATGCGGACACGATCATTGAGCACGACATGATCAGGAACGCGGAAAGCTTGTTCTGGCATCAGCCACGGCTCGGCGCGGTCAGCTCCAACCATCTCATCGAGTACAAGCGCACGCCCATTGAACTTCTCCAGGCCATGGAGTATGAACGTGACCGCCGGATGATCGGGCGGCGCAAGGGACGGTACGGCTGCATGACCGGTATGGCGGCCATGTACCGGGTGCACGCGATGCGTGATGTTATAGCCGCGTACGGTTCGGTCTACGACGACACCAACTGGACCGAGGACTGGAAGCTCACCATAGCTCTCAAGCATCTTCGCTGGGATATGGTACGTCCGCAGAACTGCCTGGCCACCACGATCCCTGTGTCGACCGTCAAGGGCCTGTACATTCAGCGGGAACGATGGGCACGAGGATACATCCAGACGCTGATGCAGTTCGGCGTGACGCGCTGGACGGTATTCCCGTGGATACGTCAGGCCGGTCTCGCCTGGGGTCTGGCTATGCGTGTCGCGGTGCTCTATCTCATGATTCTAGGTCGCCATCACCTTTTCGCCCCGTGGGTCCTGGTCATCATGGGCCTCATGATCGCAGACAGCCTGAACACCGCGTGGCACGCGGGATGGAAGGCACGGCTTGTTGCTCTTGTCTTCCCAATCGAGATCGCATATTCCTCCGTGCTCACCGCTGCTATTTTGAGTGGCTACTTCAAGCAAATTACTGGTGCTGGATCAAGTGACACGTGGAAGAGGGTGCGGTCATTATGCCGCTTGATCAAGGACCATCGATCGTAAAGGAGAGGTTCAAAAATGCAAGTACCCGTCGGAAAGGTCGCAGGTGGGGGTGGCGTTGCTCTTTCGGCCACCAGCTACACGACCGGAACTGGAGCATTGTTTCTGATCGTGCTCGTCACGGTCCTGCTGACCCTGCTCGTCGCGCTCACGCGCTTCATTCCACGCGAGCAAAAGTAAGGCGGGTGATCCAATGATCTGGAAGAAGAAGATCACGAAAATAGCAGTGCCAGTACTGGTGGGGCTGTCGCTGGTGATTGGCCTCACCGCAGCTACTACGTCCACCGCCACTAAATCCACCGCCACTACGTCCACCACCACTAAGTCCACCACCAGGGTGCCGACCCAGATCCCCGTGTTGTGCTTCCACGACATCGGCACGCCGTCCTCGGTTGCTGGCTCGGTCGACTACTACAACGTGACGCTGGCTAACTTCACGGCTGAGATGGCCTGGCTGTCCAAGGAGGGTTACGCGACCATCACGCCGGCCCAGTACACGGCGTGGCTGGCGGGGAAGGCCGAGACACTCCCGGCCAGGCCGGTGCTGATTACGTTCGATGATGCGTTCACCAACGACTTCACGCAGGCCACTCCGGTCCTGCAGAAGTACGGGTTCCACGCTACGGCGTTCATTGTCACCGGGTACGCGAACGGGGACTATGTCGGAATCGACAACGGCACAAACAGCACGACTGGCCCCAATGCCTACGCGCTGTGGAGCACCATCGTGCCCTACGCGGCGGACGGGACCTGGACTATCCAGTTCCACGCCGGTGAGTGCGGTCACGCATATATGCCGTACGCGCCAGCCTCGTGCCTGACTGGCCTTGATCAGGCCGACATGACGGCCAGTGCGTTCCAGTACTACATCTGGAATTTCGGCCAGACAGGCGCGCAGTACCAAGCGCGCGTGACGGCCGAGACGACGGCCGGGCTGGCGAAGATACAGTCCGAGGTGGGCGTGACAGCCAGCGGGCCGTCCACCGTGTTCGCTGCCCCGTTCGGTGCCTGGGGTAATGGAGAGGATCCCTGGCTGACCTCCTACTGGGAGAGCACCTTCGGTGCCGTCTTCGTTCAGTCCATCGCCAAGAGCGATGAGGCGACAGCCCACGCAGATCATGTCCGCTACCGCCTGGAGCTTGGCTACGGGGCGCAGAGTGCGTCTTATCTAGCGGCGAACATCTCTAACTCAGCGTTCACAATCGCGGGGAGCAGTAGCACAGTCGGCGCGAACACCGATATGGCGGCCGGTGTCAGCATGGGCCAGTCACGTTGATGACACGCCGGTCGGTGCTGGGGCGGGCCATCCGCTGGCTCACCCTAGCCACCGGTTTCTCTCCTACTAAAGGAAGCAAGATGGCGTACGTATTCAATGACGAGTTTAACGGACCGTATGGTGCGGCCCCTGACCCCGCCAAATGGACGTATGATCTCGGCCGGTGGACCGACAACAATGAGCTGGAGACGTACACGAACAGCCGTGCCAACAGTTACCTGGACGGCCAGGGGCACCTCGTCATCAAGGCACTGCGCAACGGTAACGGTAGCGGGCACGCTGGTTACACGTCGGCACGCTTGCTGACCCAGGGCCTGTTCTCGCGAAGCCACGGCAACTTCGAGGCCCGGATCAAATTCGACCTCGCCACCGGGACCTGGCCCGCGTGGTGGATGATCGGTGACGACTATCCCAGTGTCGGCTGGCCGCAGTGCGGCGAGATCGACATTGTAGAAGTTTATGGCCAGCCGGGGTGGGACGCTGACTCTACGGTGCACACCGCAGATGACAAGGGGCACGATGCGTCCAAGGAGGCGATTATCCCGGGTGGTGTCGACACCGGCTGGCACATTTACCATCTGCGCTGGGACGGCAATACCGGTGTCATCCAGTTCTCCATGGACGATAACGTCTACCTGACCGTTAGCCCCGGCGACCTGCCCAACTGGCCGTTCGGCTCACCCGGCCATATGCCGGGTGGTGCGGCGTTCATGATCCTCAACCTCGCCGTGGGCGGGGACGGGGGCGGACCCGTCCCGGCCGACTTCTCCAGCGCGACAATGCTGGTCGATTACGTGAGAGCGTGGTAAGAGGCCGCAACTATTATGCCGTCGCGCTGCGGGGCCGGCGGCCGGCGCGTATCGCCGATCGCTGACGTAGCGGCCGCGGGGACAGCGGCACAACCCGCGAAGATACTGGCCAGCGGCCCGGCAGAATAAGAGAAGCCTTAATCCGCGGTCGCCAGGAACGCGCCCGCGAACTACCCTCGAAGAGACGTGACCATGGTGCCGGAGGGACGTGTGCATGGCTGAGCCAGCCGAAGCTATCGAAGTCCTGCGGGAAGTATGGCGGGCGCAGGGCCAGGGCGACACCGACCTGGCCGAGGCGCTCGGCCACCACGGCCACGGCAAGTCCTGCAAGAACATGCGGAACGTCGGCTTCGACGGCACCGACGAGGACCTGCGCGCCGCGTGGCGCGGCCGGCTGGAGCGCGAGGGCAAGCTCGCGGCCGGCGGCGCGAGCCTGAAGGATCT
>JBEKCN010000185.1:0-6629 GCA_050014855.1 Streptosporangiaceae bacterium
AACGGCTGCGGGCTGCACGACATGACCGGCAACGTCTGGGAGTGGACCAGCGACTACTTCACCCCGCAGCATCCCGCCGACGCTCCGCACGCCTGCTGCGTGCCGCACAATCCCCGGGTCACCGCGCGGGAGCCGAGCATGGTGGCGGGCGAGCCCGGCGCGAACCTGCCCCGTAAGGTCATCAAGGGCGGTTCGCACCTGTGCGCACCGAATTACTGCCTGCGCTACCGCCCGGCCGCCCGGCAGAGCGAGACCATCGACAGCGCCACCTGCCACCTCGGCTTCCGCTGTGTAAGCCGCAGCGCACCACCGGTAACTACTTAAGCTGCATCAGCCCCGGGGCGGCACCGGGTCCACCCCCCGTCAAACGTTCCGGCCGGCGATGCCTTACGGGCACCACCGGCCGGATCCGCCTGTTCCCGTGCGTTACTCCCGCGCGAGCATGGCCTGGGCCTCGCGCTCGAGGTCGACGTAGGGGTCGCCGCTGACGTCCACGGCGACGCGCTTAATCGTGCCGCCGGTGAAGGTGTACGGGTGCTCGCCGGGGTAATCGCTGGTCACCGGCTCGCCACTGTCCCGGCCGACACATAGGCCCTCACCCGCCAGGCTGAACAGCCCGGGCTGGGTCTTGATCCGGCCTTCGCCGACCTTCTTGTCCCCGTAGTACAGGGACAGTATGCCGGTGGAGACGCCGGGCGGATCCTCCCCGTCCTTGTCGAAGGAGGCCGACAGGATCAGGTCGACTCCGGTGGGGACGTCCTGGGTGGCGTCGATCTTCTGCTCCATCATGCCGACGAAGTTGTTGACGTAGTGCAGCCGGTTGCCCTTGATGTACAGGGCGTGCCCGCCGAAGCGGGAGCCGTGCGCGAACAGCACGCCCTGCGCGCCTGGGGCGGGCAGGTCGACGAGCGCGCCGATGCTGAAGGACCGGTTGCGGACGTTGACCGCCTGGGCCTCGGGCACCTCCGCGGTGTCGGGGAAGTAGGTGTACCGCTCGCGCGGAGCGGCTAGCTGCGGCCGCGGCGTGGTGATGATCTCTATCGCGGACCGGTCATCGAGCGGGAACGCCCTGTTCTCCCCGGCTTCGGCGTACCACAGGTTGACCAGTTCCCGGACCTTCTCTGGGTGCTCGGCAGCCAGGTCGTTTATCTCGGCCCGGTCGGTGTCGGTGTGGTACAGCTCCCAGGTGTCCTCGTTGAAGTGGCCCCAGCCGCTGAGCGTGGGGTGGGTCGTGACCGCCTTCCAGCCGTCGTGCCAGATCCCGCGCGAGCCGAGCATCGAGTAGAACTGGGTCTTGCGGGCCGAGGGCGCCGATTCCATGTCGGCGCTGTAGCGCATGCTCACCCCGTCGAACCGGCTCTGCACATGGCCCTTGATCGCCGCCGGGCTCTGCACCCCCAGGGTGTCCAGGATGGTCGGCACGATGTCGATGGCGTGGTGGTACTGGTGGCGGACCTCGCCCCGGCCGGCCGTGGCCCCAGCCCCCGTAGCGGGCCAGGAGATGATGCACGGGTCGGCGGTGCCGCCATTGAACTCATACCGCTTCCACATCTTGAACGGCGTGTTGAACGCCATCGCCCAGCCGTTCGGGTAGTGGTTGTAAGTCCTCGTCCCGCCGAGCTCGTCCAGCATGGCCAGGTTGGCCTGCATGTTGTCGGGAATGCCGTTAGCGAACAGCATCTCGTTCACCGACCCGTCCGGGCCGCCCTCGCCGCTGGCGCCGTTGTCCGATACCACGATCACCATGGTGTTCTCGCGCTGCCCGGACTCCTCCAGGTAGTCGAGCAGGCGGCCGATCTGGTGGTCGGCGTGGGCCAGGAACCCCGCGTACACCTCGGCCATCCGGGCGAACAGCCGCTTTTCCTCGGCGGTCAGCGAGTCCCAGGGCCGGGTGACATCCAGCGGCGGGAACGGCTGACCGTCCGGGCCTTGCCGGCTCTCCGGCGTGCCGATCGGGTTGACCGGCGGCAGCTCGGTGTCGGCCGGGACGATACCCATCTCCTTCTGCCGGGCCAGGGTCTGCTCCCGCATCGCCTCGTAGCCCGTGTTGAACTGACCCCGGAACTTGTCGGCCCATTCCTTCGGGACCTGGTGCGGCGCGTGCGCGGCGCCGGGGGCGTAGTAGAGGAAGAACGGCTTGTCCGGGGCGACCGACTTCGCATCCTGGATGAACTCCAGCGCCTTGTCGGTGAGGTCGACGGTCAGGTGGTAACCCTGCGCCGGCGACTTCGGCTGATCGACCGGGTGGTTGTCGTAGACCAGGTCCGGGTACCACTGGTTGGTCTCGGCGCCCAGGAACCCGTAGAACCGCTCGAAGCCCCGGCCGGTCGGCCAGTTCCGCCGGGTCGACGCCAGGTTCATCTCCACGGTCGGGCACAGGTGCCACTTGCCTGTGATGTAGGTGTTCCAGCCTTGCTCGCCCAGGATCTCGGAGATCATCCCGTTCTCCGGCGGGATCGTCCCGCTCGCGTTCGGGAACCCGACCGCGGCCTCGGTGATACAGGCCATGCTGTTACGGGTGTGGTTGCGCCCGGTCAGCAGGCACGAGCGGGTCGGCGAGCACAGCGCCGTGGTGTGCCACTGCGTGTAGCGGATCCCCTCGGCCGCGATCCGGTCGATGTTCGGTGTCTCAATAGGACCGCCATAGCTGCTAATGGCCGAAAAGCCCACGTCATCGAGCACGATGTAGACGACGTTGGCCGCGCCGTCCGGCGCCACCGGCGGCTCGAACGGTCCCCAGTCCGGGACCGACTCGCGGATATCGATATTGATCGTGCCCTTGAACGGCTCGCTCATCTGAACTTCTCCTCGCACCCGGCGGCCATCTGACGGGTCTCACCACGGAGGAGGGGAACCTTCCGGGTTTTGCTCACGCAGACCCGCTGCGAATCCTGTCAGCACTCACATCAGCGGCGCATCACCCGTACTGAGTGATTACCACCTCGGATGAGCCCACGCGCGGGCAGCGGGCATCACCCTCGCTGGGCGGTGGGCTTGTCCGGTACCGAATCTGGTGCTGCGGCAGTCTGCTCGGGCTCAAGGTGGCCCTGGGGAGCAGTCTGCTCGGGGTCAATGGGGCCAGGGGACTTGCGTAGACGTCGTGCAGTGTCGCGATTTGCTGCGTGGTGAAGGTCCGCTCGCGGCGGACGTCGCGGGTGAAGGCCAGCCACCGGGTGAGCATGGCACCAAGGCGGTTGCGGTAGTCAGTGCGGCCGAGATGTTATTCAACCCTCCCAGCCGGTCGGCTGGCCCCCCACCGGGACATCTGCTTCATCCGGTCGTAAAGGGCCCGGAACTCGGCCGCGCTCAGCTCAAAGTCGCTCATCCTGGCCGGCTAGAGGGCTCAGTGCCTGCACCGGGGAGCTCTGCACCGCTCGTGCTGCCAGGCAGCGCACTGCCAGCGGTGGCGGGAGGCACTACGTCGTACGTACTGCGTACCAGTCCCACCTGCTCGGTGGTGTACGTCCGTTCCCGGCGTATGTCACGGACAAAGGCGGGCCACCAGCTCAGCAGCGCCCCGAGGCGGTTGCGGAAGCCGGTCAGGAAGCCGATGTGGATGAACAGCCAGACGACCCAGCCGGGGAAGCCGGAGAGGCGCAGGCGTCCCACCGAAACAACCGCGCGGAAGCGGCAAAGGTAAGCAGCCGACCCCAGGTCATGGTAGCGGAACGACTTAGTGGTCGTGTGCCCGGTGACCTCGTGTTTGATGCGTTCCCCGGCGTATATGCCGGCCTGCATGGCGACCTCGCACACACCGGGGAGCTTGTTCAGGCTCATGACGTCCCCGGTCACGAAGATCTCGGGGTGGCCGGGAATGGTGCAGTCGTCGCCGACCATGATGCGGCCAGCCCGGTCCTGCTTGGCGCCGGTAGCCGCCGCGATGGCCGCCGCGACCGGCGGCGCTGCCACCCCGGCGGTCCACAGCACGGTGCCCGCCTCGTGGCGGGTCACCGTGCCGTCCTGACCGCGGACGCTCAGCCCGGTGGCGTCTACATCGGTCACGATCGAGTGCATGTGCTGCTCGACGCCGAGCTTGTCCAGGGTGCGGGCCGCCTTGGCCGACAGCTCCGGGCCGAACGTGGCGAGCGGGGCGTCCCCGCCGTCGAGCAGCAGCACCCGGGCCTCCTCGCACTCGATGTGACGGTATTCATCGCGCAGCGTCTTGGTGGCCACCTCGCGAATCTGCCCGGCCAGTTCGACGCCGGTGGGTCCGGCACCGACCAGGGCGAAAGTGAGCCAGCGGCTGCGCTCCGCCGGGTCGGTCGCGGTATCGGCCATCTCGAACGCGCCGAAGACGCGGCGCCGGATGACCAGGGCATCCTCGATCGTCTTCATGCCGGGCGCCCACTGGGCATACTCGTCGTGCCCGAAATACGATTGCTGCACCCCGGCCGCCACGATCAGGTAGTCATAGCCGAACTCCAGCTGGTCCCCGAGCGGCCGCGTCGCGAGGACCCGGCGCCCTTCGATGTCGATGCCGGTCACCTCGGCCAGCACGAAGTCCGCGTTCTTCTGCTTACGGAGCAGATCCCGCAGCGGGTCGGCGATCTTCCCCTCGGACAAGATCCCGGTCGAGCACTGGTACAGCAGCGGCTGGAACAGGTGGTGCGGGCGCCTGTCGATGAGGGTCACCCGGACCGGGGCGCGGCGCAGCACCCGGGCGGCGAACAGCCCGGCGAATCCGCCACCGATGATCACCACTCGGCGCTGGCTATCCTGGTCGTTCATGGCGTCCCCGATCCCGGTTGTCCTTATTTCTGCGCTCGGTCAGTCTGCCGGGTCGTACCAGGTGTCCCGGCCGGTCAGTAGCCGGTCGGCCTCCTTGGGACCCCAGCTGCCCCGGGCGTAGGGGTGCACGGGGACGGCATCGCCGAGCACCGGGTCGACGATCTCCCACGCGGCTTCCACGGTGTCCTGCCGGGCGAACAGCCAGCGGTCCCCGTCCAGCGCCGCGCCGATGAGCCGGTCGTACGGGCGGATGTCAGACCCGGGCTGCTGCGCGAACCCGAGCTCCTCCGCCTGCGGCTCCCAGCCGGCGCCGGGCTTCTTTCCGTGCAGGGTGAGGCCGACCGCCGCCTCCGGCCAGATCCGGAACCTCAGCAGGTCCTCGGGCGTGATGGGCTCGATCCCGAACACGTCGTGCGGGGGCTGCTTGAACGTAATAGTGATTTCGGTGGCGGTGACCGGCATGGTCTTGCCTGCCCGGATCAAGATCGGCACCCCCGCCCAGCGCCAGGTATCGGCGGTGAGCCGGACCGCGACGAACGTCTCCACGGTCGAATTCGGGTCCACGCCCGCAACCTGGCGGTAGCCCTCGTACTGGCCGCGCACCGTGTTCTCCGGGGTCAGCGGGCTCAGCGCGTTCACCACCTGCTGCTTGGCGTCCCGCCACTCGGAAAGGCCGTGCGCGCTCGGCGGTTCGGCCAAGATGGTCGCCAGCACCTGCAGCATGTGGTTTTGCAGCACGTCCCTGATGGCGCCGGTCCGGTCGTAGAACCGGCCACGGTCCGAGACGTCGAACGCCTCGGCCATCGTGATCTGGATGCTCTCCACGTAGGTCCGGTTGAGCAGCGGCTCGATCACCGAGTTGGCGAACCGGACGAACAGCACGTTCTCCACCGGGTCGAAGGCCAGCCAGTCGTCGACCCGGAAGATCGCCTCCTCGGAGAAGTACTGGTGCATGGTGTCATTGAGCTGCCGCGAACTGGCCAGGTCGATGCCGAACGGCTTTTCCACCATTACCCGCGCGTCCTTCGTGCGGCCGGCGCCGGCTATTCCCTGCGCGATCCGCCCGAACAGCTGGGCCGGCACCTCCATGTAGTACAGGACCTTCTGGCCCGCGCCGATCTCATCCGACATGGCCTTGTAGGTGGCCTCGTCGCCCAGGTCCCCGTCCACGTAGCGCAGCAGCCCGAGCATCTTCTGCGCCGCCGCGCTGTTCGCGTCCATGTTGTTCAGCTTCAGCGAGGCGGTGGCGTAGTCGCGGAACTGCTCCAGCCCCCACCCGCTCTTGGCCACCCCGATCACCGGGACGTCGAGCACGCCGCGCTGGACCAGCCCGACCAGCGCAGGGAAGGTCTCGATCTTGGCCAGGTCTCCGGTAGCACCGAAGATCACCAGTGCGTCAACCTTGTCAGACATGTCATACCTCCTGAGGATCGTTCTGATCACATCGCGCCCGGACCCGGTTAGCATCCCCCGAAACGGGGGATCCGGCTCAGCTCCCCGGGCGGCCCGAGGGAGCGGCAGGCCGGGGAGCCGGCTCCGGCGCGGCTTCGGACGATGAGGTGGGCGGCTGGAATTCCTGCTTGCTGACGCGTCGCCGGAACACGTAGTAGGTCCAGGTCTGGTAGGCGAGGACCAGCGGCAGGAAGATGATGACGACGACGGTCATCGCCTTGAGTGAGTATCCGCCGGACGCTGTGTTGTTCACGGTGAGGTTGTAGGCCTTGCTGGTGGAGGAGACCATCACGTTGGGGTACAGGTCAACGAAGAGCGACAAGATGCAGGACGCGATGGTGACCGTGGTCGCGGCGAAGGCGAAGCCCTCGCTGTGGGAGTAGACCAGCCAGACGGCGGCGATGACGGCCAGGATGGCGAGCAGTTCAATCAGGTTGAGGATGAAGCCT
>JBEKCN010000186.1:0-6629 GCA_050014855.1 Streptosporangiaceae bacterium
AGCTGGGCGAGGCGTTCAACGCGGAGCGGCTCGGCCAGGCGACGGCCTTGTTCACAGAGGTCGCGCTGGCCGACAACTACGCGGAATTCCTTACGATCCCCGCCTACGAACGCATGCCCTGATGTCCGGCCCGGACCAGGACGGTCTGCCGGTGGCGTCCTCGCCGGCCGCGACGCTGATCCCGGCCATGACGCGGATCTGCGGGGCCGCCGGGATGGTCCACGACCCGCGCCAGCTGGCCACCTACGAATGCGACGGGCTGACCTCGCACCGGACGGCGCCGGCCCTGGTCGTGCTGCCGGAAACGGCGGAGCAGGTCGCGGCGGTGGTCCGGGCCTGCGCCGGGGCGGGTGTCCCGTTCGTGGCGCGGGGATCCGGGACCGGCCTGTCCGGCGGGGCGCTGCCGCGCTCGGACGGTGTGCTCATCGTCACCTCGCGGATGCGGCGGGTCCTGGACATCGACCCGGTCAGCCGGCGCGCCATCGTGGAGCCCGGGGTGACGAACCTTTCGGTCAGCAAGGCCGTCGAGCCGTTCGGCTTCTTTTACGCCCCGGACCCGTCCAGCCAGGTGATCTGCTCAGTGGGCGGCAACGTCGCGGAAAACTCCGGCGGCGCGCACTGCCTCAAGAACGGCTTCACCGTGCACCACGTGATGGGGCTGGAGATCGTCACCCCGGACGGTGAGCTGGTCTGGCTGGGCGATGGTACCGGCGCGGCACCGGGGTACGACCTGCTCGGCGCCTTCACCGGGTCGGAGGGCACGCTCGGCATCGCGACCAAGATCGTGGTCAAGCTGACGCCGCTGCCGGAGGCGGTCACCTGCCTGCTGGCGGCGTTCGGCAGCACCAGCGCCGGCGGCACGGCAGTGTCGGCGATCATCGCGGCAGGAATCGTCCCGGCCGCGATCGAGATGATGGACGCGCTGTCCATTGAGGCCGCGGAAGCCGCGGTGCACTGCGGGTACCCGGAGGGCGCCGGCGCGGTCCTGATCGTCGAGCTGGATGGGCCGGCCGCCGACGTGGAAGTGGACCGTGCGGCCGTCCGGTCGCTGTGCGAGGAAGCGGGCGCGGGTGAGATCCGGCTCGCCGACGACCCGGCCGAACGGGCCCGGATCTGGGCCGGCCGCAAGTCAGCGTTCGCTGCGGTGGGCCGGATCAGCCCCGCCTACATCGTGCAGGACGGGGTGGTACCGCGTACCGCGCTGTCCCGGGTGCTGGCCAGGATCTCGGAGCTGTCGGACTCGGCCGACGGCGTGCGGGTCGCCAACGTCTTCCACGCCGGCGACGGCAACCTGCACCCGCTGGTGCTGTTCGACGACAGCGTGCCGGGCGCGGGCGAGGCGGCCGAGGAGGTGTCCGGCCGGATCCTGGACCTGTGCATCGAGGCAGGCGGCTCGATCACCGGGGAGCACGGGGTCGGCGTGGACAAGGCCAGGTACATGACGCGGATGTTCGGCGACGACGACCTGGACACCATGCAGATGCTGCGCTGTGCGTTCAACCCGCGCAACCTGTGCAACCCGGGCAAGGTGTTCCCCACCCCGCGGCTGTGCGGGGAGGTTCCCGGTGTCCGCCGCGCGCCGCATCCAGCGGTGGCGAGCGGCGAAGTGGACCTTTTCTGATGCCCGGGCCCGGGGCGGGCACCAGCGGTGCGGAGGTCGCGGTGGCGCTCGCCGGGACGGGCGCCGTGGTCAGCGACGCCGGCCCCGCGGACGCGGTGGCCGGGGTCAGGCCCGCCTGCGTGGCCTACCCGGGCACCGTGGAGCAGGCCGCGGGCGTGCTGCGGGCGGCCGCTTCGCTCGGGATGACCGTCGTACCGCGCGGCGGCGGGCGGAGGATCTCCTGGGGACCGCCCCCGGCCCGCTGCGACGTGATCGCGGACATGACCCGGATGAACCGCATCATCGAGCACGCGGCCGGCGACCTGGTGGTGCGGGCCGAGACGGGCGTACTCCTGGGCCAGCTCAGCGAGGTGCTCGCGGAGAAGGGGCAGCGGCTCGCCCTGGACGCCCCCCCGGCGGCGACGGTCGGCGGGGTGGTCGCCACCGGTACGGCCGGCCCGCTGCGGCTGCGCTACGGCACGCCACGTGACCTGCTGATCGGGATCACCGTGGTCCGCCCGGACGGGCGGGTGGCGCACTCCGGCGGCAAGGTCGTCAAGAACGTGGCCGGCTATGACATCGGGAAGCTGTTCGCGGGCTCGCTCGGAACACTCGGCCTGATCACCGAGGCGACGTTCCGGCTGCATCCCCTGGCCGCTCTGTCCGCCTACGTGACCAGGCACTACGACGACGCGGCGGCCGCCGCCGAGGCCGTGCTGGCCGCGGCGGCCTCCCCGCTGCAGGCCGCGGCGGCGGAGATCGAGCGGGACCGCCCGGGCGCGCCCGTGCAGGTCGGCATCCTGCTGGAAGGTACCCCCGACGGGGTCAGCGAGCGGGCCGAGCGGATGGCCGCCCTGCTCGGGCACGGGGCGCAGACCGCGCTGACGCCACCCGGCTGGTGGGCGGCGCGGGGCGAGGCCGCGCCGGGCGCCGTAGGCGGCACGCTGATCCGGGTCGCCTTCTGGGCCGCGGAGCTGCGCCGTGTGCTGGACGCGATCGAGCTGGTCGCCATCGAGACACAGTTGCGGCCGGCGGTCGGCGGCTCGGCCGGGGCCGGGGTGCTGTACGTCTGGTTGGACGCCGGGGAGGACGCGGGCCAGGTGGCCATGTTCATCCGGGCGCTGCGGGCCGCGACCGGGCACGGCGGTGTGCAGGACCCCGGCGCCCTGGCCCGCGGCAGCGTCGTCGTGCTGACCGCGCCCGCCGCGGTGCAGGCCTCCGTCGACATGTGGGGCCCGGTGCCCGGGCTGGACCTGATGCGCGCGGTCAAGCGCCAGTTCGATCCGGCGAACACGATGGCACCGGGACGTTTCGCCGGTGGAATATGAATGGCGGGATCTGAGCCCGCGGGAAGGATCGCATGTGGACGGCAGCGAGCTGCGCGACCTGGCCAGCGACTGTGTGCATTGCGGGTTCTGTCTGCCCGCGTGCCCGACCTATGCGCTCTGGGGCGAGGAGATGGACTCCCCGCGCGGGCGGATCCACCTGATCACGCAGGTCCTGGACGGCGCGGAGCTGAGCCCCACCGCGGCCGAGCACTTCGACCGCTGCCTGGGCTGTATGGCGTGCATGACCGCGTGCCCGTCCGGAGTGCAGTACGACCGGCTCATCGAGGCTGCGCGGGCCTGGACCGACGACCCCGGCCACGCGCCCCCGGTCCCGGCGGCCAGCGCCGGGCCGCACCCGGGCGCCGCAGCGGCCGGGAACGGCGCCGGAACCTGGGACAGCATGGCGGAGGTGGCCGGCGCCGACGGCACGGACGAGACGGGTGGGGCGGGTACGGCCACGGTGCGGGCCGCCGGCCGGCCGGCTGGCGTCCCGGTGGGGGGCGGGCAGCACCGGCCGCTGCGTGACCGGGCCGCGCGTTCGGCGATCTTCGCGGTGTTCCCTTACCCGCGGCGGCTCAAGGCGCTCGCGGGACCGCTGCGGGCGCTGCAGCGCACCGGCCTGGACCGGCTGGTGGCCCGCAGCGGCCTGCCCGCCCGCGTCTCGCCGGTCCTCGCCGCGGCGATGAACCTGGCCCCGAAGCCGGTCGCGGCGGTGCCCGCCGGGCGGCTGCCGGAGCGGGTCGCCGCGCGCGGTACCCGGCGGGCGGTGGTGGGCATGCTCACCGGCTGCGTACAGTCCGTGTTCTTCCCGCAGGTCAATATCGCGACCGCGCGGGTCCTGGCGGCCGAGGGCTGTGACGTGGTCATCCCGCGCGGGCAGGGATGCTGCGGGGCGCTGTCGCTGCACTCGGGACGGGCCGGCGAGGCGGCCGGCTTCGCGCGGCACGCCATCGAGACGTTCGAGCAGGCCGGCGTGGAAGCCATCGTGGTCAACTCGGCGGGCTGCGGGTCGGCCATGAGGGAGTACGCCGAACTGCTGGCCGACGACCCCGCATGGGCCGACCGGGCGGCGGCGCTGAGCGCGAAGGTGCGTGACTTCGCCGAGTTCCTGGCCGGCCTGTTCGAGAGCTCGGGCGGCCCGGCCGCCGCCCGGCATCCGCTGCCGGTCCGGGCCGCCTACCACGACGCCTGCCACCTTGCCCACGCGCAGAAGGTCACCGCCGCGCCGCGCGCGCTGCTGGCCGGCATCCCGGGCCTGGAGCTGGCGGAGATCCCCGAGGCCGGGATGTGCTGCGGCTCGGCCGGGGTCTACAACCTGCTGCAGCCCGAGGCGGCCCACGAGCTCGGCCTGCGCAAGGCCACGTCAGTGCGCAGCACCGGGACGCGGCTGCTCATCTCGGCCAACCCGGGATGCTCGCTGCAGATCGCCTCCGCCGTCGAGGCGCAGGGCGGAAGCATCGCGATCGCGCACACCGCCGAGATCCTGGACGCCTCGATCCGCGGCGTCCCGGCGCCGGAGCCTGGCTGACGGCGGGCCCGCGGGCCGGGGACCAACTGGCCCGGCACCAACTGGCCCGGCACCAACTGGCCCGGCCGGCACCAACTGGCCCGGCCGGCACCAACTGGCCCGGCCGGCACCAACTGGCCCGGCACCAACTGGCCCGGGACCGGCTGGCCTGGGCCGAGCATGGGCTACCGGGTGCCGGCCCTACTCGTTCCGCCATTCGCCGCCGTGACGTCTGGCGTACCTGCGCTGCTTACGCGGCGAATCGCGTAATCGTCGTACAGGTCCCCGGCAGTACGGTCCGTCCGGTGCGTCAGATATCGCGTCCGGAATCCGACCATGCTCATGAATCCCCAGATTGCCAAGATCACTGCGGCAAAGAAGAGGATGGCCTCCCACCACGGCATTTGGATCACCACGATCCCCATCTGGACTTCAATAACGTTGCTACCCGGCGGGACCAGATGAAACCTGGGATGCCCCGGCGCCGGATTCCAGCGCGGCCAGGGCGCCCGAGCATTTTGTACCATTTTTTCCAGAAATAAATTGCTTGCTTTACCGTTCAAGCGCTAGGCTGGGGGGGAGATGCCCGGGCGCCAGCCCGCCGCGCCGGTACTGGCATCGAAGGAGAATCGGATGATCGCACTTTTCCTGTTGCTGGTGATCCTGGCGATAGCGCTGGGGCTCGTCGGCGTAGTCGTGAAGGGCTTGCTGTTCCTGCTGTTCATCGGCATTGTCGTGTTCCTCGCCGCCCTCGTCTTTGGCGCCCTGCGGATGCGGCGGCGGCCCGGGCAGCACATAGCCCGGTAGGTCCGGCGTTACCGAGGGGCGCGATTCCGTTCCCTTGACGTCACGTGCGGTGCCGGGCAGGGCGACGTCGGCGCCGGCCTCAGGAAGCCGGGACGTTCCAGAGGGTGGGCTGCTCGCCAGACTCGGAGGCGGTGAACCCCACTCCGGTCAGGGTGCCGCCGGAAGCGGCCAGGCCGGTGATCTCGTGAATACCCGGACCGCCCAGGGCGGTCCCGTCTGGTACCTGCATGGTCGCAGGCCGGACGGGTCACAGTTTCGCCGCTCAGACCCGTCTGCGCCGTTCGATCCGCCCGGTCACAAGACCGTACCCCTGGGCCTCTGCCGCGGTGAGCACCCGGCGGGCCCGGGCGCCGTCGCGGATCTCATCAACCTCGCGGCCGGTCACCTCGGCGAGCCGGAAGTAGAGCGAGTCGAGCATCCTCCGGGTCTGCTCCTCGCGCGCGGCGATGGCCACCGGTGGGCCGTCGAACTTCATCACCGGCTCCGACAGAGCGAACATGGCGCTCGGGTAGGCGTCGCGTAGGCCGCAGGCGGCGAGTACGCCGAGCGCCGCCGCTCCAGTGATCTGACCAGCCGCGCGGGCCTGGACGTTGACCCCCACGACATCCAGTACGCCCATGATGGTGAGCGCGGCGGGCAGATCGGCGTCCAGGTTCTGCAGCTCGAAACGGATTGGGTCGTCGCCCTCGGCGTCCAGGGTGAGCAGCTGGGCGCACAGCCGGGTCGCCTCGTCATCGCCCAGGTGGCCGTGAGCCATCACGATCCGTCGTTCCATGAGGCGCTCGAAGATGTCGGGACCCCGCTGCGGGTCGGCCCAGGCCCGCGCGGGCTGGACAGTATGCGGGCCGGGCACCGGATCCGGGCAGTACCGCGCGGGCGTATGGAACGGCGGAGTCGCCGGGGCCGGGGAGGGCCACCAGTCCGGCCGTACCGGCCGCGGCGGCGGCCCCGGCCACGGAGGCACCCCGCGGGACGTCCCGGGAAGAGCGGGTCGTGCGGTCATGGGGATCGCTCCTTTCCCTGCGGGCCTACCTCAGCCCTGTAGCTTCCACGTGATCTCGGTGCCGAGGGCAGCGGCGTAGCGCTCCAGGGTCGAGGCGCGCACGTCAGCCTCCCCCGCTTCCAGCCGGGCCACCGCCGACTGGGACGTGCCCATCCGCGCCGCGATCTCCGTCTGGGAGAGCCCGGCGTCCTGCCGCCGTCCGGCCAGCTGCCGCATCAGCCGGCGCCGGTCCTGCGACATCCGGCGCAGCGCCATCTCACGGAAGCCGGGCAGCACGGGCAGCCGCACCGGGCTGCCGTCCGCGCCAGGACCGTCGAGGCCAGGACCGCCGGTACCAGCGCCGTCGGTACCAGCGCCATCCATGCCGGGGCGGTCCGGCGTCCG
>JBEKCN010000187.1:0-6621 GCA_050014855.1 Streptosporangiaceae bacterium
GCCGACCGTAGCCAGCGCCGTGACGGGAAGGTTCGGGAAGAGACCCGGCACTGGAGCCGGGACCCGGACGACCTGCGCCGCGACGGCGTCCCCGCTGCCGCGTTTGCCGCCCGGCCCAGCCGCCAGCCCGGGCGCCTCCCGCAGCGAGACTTCGACCTGGGCCGCAGCTTCGGGCTGCTGCCCACCGAGGGCCCGCCGCCTGCCGCCACCGCTGTCCTGCTCACCTCAGCTGATCATCGGGCGGACTGGCTGCGGGCCGGGGAGGCGCTGCAGCGGCTGCTGACCCACGCCGCCACGCGGTGGGTGTTCGCGAGCCTGCACACCCAGTCGCTGGAGATGGCCTCGGTCCGCCTTCTGATCCGGGACCGCCTGGGGCTGCCCGGGGCCCCGCAGATCATCATGCAATTCGGCCTCGCGCACAGTACCCACCCGACCCCCCGCCGGTCACCCGCGAGCCTGATCGAGCCGTGACGCCGGGTCTGCCGTCCCCGGAGCGCAGACCCTGCTAACGGTCCGCGGCGCCGGTCCTGTACCCACGCGCTGTCGAACCCGAGCCGCTCACCCAGCTCGATGATCTCCAGCGTCGTCTCGTGCCCCGGCCCGGGGTTGTCCCCATCGAACAGTCCGATAGTGAGAAAACCGAGCCTGTCCAGCGCGACTCCGGGCGACGGCACGCAGCGTCCTTTCGGCCCTGGCGCCCGCGGAACCGTGGCGTGTCTGGATGTCATGGTCTCGCACGCCCGGCGTACCGCCGGCACGGACCCGTCGGCGAGCGGACCACCAGGTAAGCGGGAGACGGCGGCGATGACCACGGTGGCGGGCGGTGCCGACTCCCGCCATCAGGGTGGAATCGCCCCTGACCTCCTGCAGGTACAGCGTGTCGAGGAAAGGAACCCCGTTGCAGCACGAGTTGCCGCTGACCGCCGCGAAAGGTCAGACGGGCGGCGGTTCGATATCGCAGACGGCCCGTTCCCGGGCGGCGGCGGCCGCTGCCTCGGGGTGCGTGTAGCCCAGTGTGCGCTGGTAGCGGTCCATGATATCGGTGAACAGCTCGCCGAAGGCTTCCCGTTCCCCGAGGGCGCGCAGATCCAGAGCTAGGTTGACCGCGCAGCTCAGGGTGTAGGGGTGGTCCTCTCCGCTCACCTCCCGCAGCGCCGCGAGCGTGCGCTCGCCGAGCTCGCGGGCCGCTTCGAGGTCGCCGAGCTCGGCCAGGTCGCTAGCCAGATTGACGGCGCAGCTGAGTGTGTACCGGTGGTCCGGGCCGAACGTGACGCGGAGCCGCTTCAGCGCCCCCTCGTTCATCTCCCGGGCCTGCTCCGGTTCGCCGGTCAGCCGGATGAGAGCGGCCAGGTTCACCGCCACGCAGGCGGTGAACGCATTGTCGTTGCCGAAGACTTCCCGGAATCCGCGCAGGGCGAGTTCGGCGAACCCCCGGCCGGTCATGTACTGGGCGAGGCATCGGTGGTCGTTGGCGAAGTTCGTCGTTGCGGCCAGCGTCTCTGGGTTGAGGTCGCCAAACCTGCGGCGGTGCCGGTTCAGCACGTCCTCGGCAGTCACGGCGGCATCCCCGTAGCGTCCGGCCTTACGCCGTCCTACCGCGAGATTCTTCATGGCACGCAGTGTTTCGGGATTATCCGGCCCGAATAGCTCGCGGTAGCGGCTGTACGTCGTCTCCTGCAGCGACAGTGCCTCGTAATAGTCCCCGCACTCGCGCAGGTCTCTGGCCACGTTGTTGATCGCGAACAGACTGGGGGATGCGTCCGGGCCCAGTACCCTGGGAGTTACCTCGGCGTTGTAGCGGTCGATGTCGAGGGCGGCGCTGAATTCGCCCGCTATCCGGTGGTTCACCGCGACGTTGTGGGCAAGCCGCAGGGTTTCGGGGTCGTCCCGGCCGAGATTACGGGTGGCGACCGTGAGCGCGTAATCGTCCAGCTCCCGAGCGGTCTGGAAGTTCCCCATCCGGCGGCAGCTGCGGGCGAGCAGACCGGCCGCCCGGAGTGTGTCAGGGTGATCGTGCCCCAGGCGGCGGACGAGCCGCTCGTAGACCGCGCGGTCCTCGTCCAGCGCCTCACCGAAGAGGCCGAGACCGTGCAGTGCGTTGCTTCGTTCCCGGCTGGCCAGGAGCAGGTCCCGATCTGTCTCATCAAGGGACTGCGACCATGCGTTCGCAGCCTCGGTGACCAGGTTCAGGCACATTCCGAATTCGCCGCGTCGCCAGAGTGCCCGGGCCTCGTGAAGCGTCAGCCGGCGGACGTCCGGATTGGTATCGGCGAACGCTTGGGAGGACAGCACGTGCGGCAGCAGCGCCGCATAGGCCGGCCAGTTCGCGGGAAGCTCTGGATCGCCTGGATCCGCCTCGGCCAGGAGCTGATGGGCCAGCGTGCGGTAGCTTTCGCGCGTGTCCGGGGAGACCACATCCCGCACGACTGCCTGCACAAGGCGGTGCTGCTGCAGGCTGGGGCCGGCGAACGGGCCTTCGCCCGCTGAATCGCTGACCCGGGCCAGTGAGTAGCTCCTGATATCCCGCAAGATGTTCGCACGCTGAATTGGCGAATTCAGCGCCGCACGCAGCGTCGCGGGCATCGCCTCCGGCGGCCGGCCGGTCAGCAAGCCGAGCGGAATAGGGTCTGGCCCGATGAAAGCGCACAGATTGAGTAGCTTTTCCGCTTCCGGATTCTGGTCGCGGAGCTGGTTCATCGAGACGGCCCACGTCGCCCGGACGGAGACTGGATAATCCCTCGGCTGTGCCGGGTCGAAGAACTCGGCAATGTGCTCGCGTAGCAATGAGAGATAATCGTCCGCCGTCATGTGGGTCGTGAACAGCCAGCCGGCGGCATGCTCCAGCGCGAGCGGCAGGTCCCCGAGTTCCTCGGCCAGCCGGCTGGCATCCGCAAGGTTAAGATCCCGCAACCTTCGGTGCAGGAATTCCGTGCTCTCCTCGCGCGCGTAAACGTCCACATCGAGCACATCGGCCTGATTCGACCAGGCTTGGTCCCGGGATGAGATCAGCGTGTGCCCGGGACCGCTGAGCAGGAGCGACCGGATGTCGTCGGGAGCCCCCGCGTTGTCGAAGATGAGCAGCCAGCGCTGATAGGGCTGCCCGGTGCGCAGCGCGTCCAGCACTGCGCGAATCAGTTCGCCGGTCTCCGCCGCCGGGCCGCCGAGGTCCAGCCGGGTAGCTAGGTCGGCGAGCGATTGCCGGGCTCCCGCTCGCGCCTCGGCCGGGATCCACCAGACGATGTCGTAGTCGGCGGCAAACCGGTAGGCGTACTCGACCGCGAGCTGGGTTTTCCCGACGCCGGACAGTCCTTGCAGCGAATGCGGCAGCAGGGCGGTGACATCCGTGGTCAGCCGTCGCCTCAGCTGGCGCAGCATCTCATTACGTCCCGTGAAGTACGGGTTCCGCGGTGGCATGCGCGGGGACCAAATCGCAGGCCGTCGACCAGGGAACCTGGTCATCGGCTCGGTCGCGCTGTTTCGGGGGACCGGACCGTTCAGCCCGAGCACGCGGCTCAGCAGCCGCCTGGAAGCCAGCCGGTCGTCGGTGACCTCGCGTAGGTCAACCAGTGAGAGTTGCCAGAACCGGGACGGAAGCTCGCATCTGCGCACCAGTACCGGGATCAGGACCGCTGGGTGCTCTACCGCCCACGTGGCGGTGGCTTCACCGGTCTCAGTGTCCGGTACGACCGCTTGCAAGTAGCTGCTGCTCATCACCGCGATGCACTTGCTGTAGTGATCTGCGGCAGTGCGCAGCGCGCCGAGCAGATCGGCATCTGGCGCCCCGGTCCACTCAGCGACGTCCGCCATGAAGCCGGCTCGCTGGAGCTGCTCGCTGATCCATTCCGCCCACATAAGGTCCGGACCCACGTAGCTGATCAGGATTCGGTCGCCTGGTGGCGTCGACGGTGCGTGACTCCCGGAACTCATCAAAGCCTCACCTGACCATGGTCCATTACGCCGAACGGCAAAACATACGGTAGCGCAAGGTAATGTCGCCGCCGAGCCTCCAGTCCTAATAGGCGGGTATTGCCGTGCTATTACAGAGCTGGCTGAGGGTTAAGGTCATTCCGGCGATAAAACGCCGGCCCGACATCGTGAGCGCGCCGGACCGGCTGATCTGCGTCAGGGCGTTTCCGACCGCTTCGCACCAGTATGCGAGTTCCTTCCGGGCAATATCGCGCCGATATGTGTCGCCCAGCCGGAGAGCGGAGTTCCAGTACCCGGCCACAGCGAGGTGCGCGTACGCGCCGTGCAGCACGGCACCGAGCGGGCGCGGGTCGTCACGCCAGCGCACCTGGTATCGCCTTCGCTGATCGCCGTTGTGCAGCGCGACGACGTGCTCAAGCGCGGCCAGCTTGGTGTGCTGAAATTCGTGCAGCAGGGTCAGCGCGAGGTGCTCCGGCTGCCGGGGCGGGGTGAGCAGAACGCCGCCGATCGCGTCTGTCGCGGTGGCGCTGTCGCTGCCCGGCTCGGCTCGCTCCCGCAGCGGTGTGAGCACACGCAGTCCGGCGGACATCGCGTCAGCGTGCTCGCTGTGCCGTCGCACGAGGGACCGCCAGGCCCGATCAAGGATTCGCTGCCAGCGTGCCGCCTCGCTCGCGGAGAGCGCCGGCTCGATCCGCAGCCCCGGCGGGGCGCGGAACGGGTCGCGATCGTCCAGCCAGACGGTCAGGGTCTGCCCGCCCGCGTTTGTCCGCAGCACGAGGGCGGGCCGCCATCCGTGCGCCGCGGCGCGGACGTCCGGAATCACTGTCCGCCCATGTCCTGCCATGGTGATCGTCAAGCCCTCGTGTTGCCTGCCGATCACGGCTGCCTGCACGCTCGCGCCGTGAACGGCCATCGATCCGAGCATCGGCAGGTGGAGCGCGCCATTCAGCACCGGTACCTCGATCTGGAACTCACGGCCTGCGCGGAACGCCGCGCTCGCGGCCAGGCAGGCCAGATACTGGTAGACGGCGTTGGTAGCGTCGCCGCGCAGGCATGCCGCGGCCCAGTTACCGGCGGATGGCAGCGTCAGGACCTCCGCGACCAGGTGTGGATGCGTTCGCTGCGCGTCGGAGAGCAATGTGTAGGAGGCCTCGAGAATCGGGACCGCGCTGGGTGCCTTGCGGCGTGAAGCGTCCAGCACCGCGACGACGAGCAGCACGCGCCTGCTGAACTGGCCGGCCAGCAGTGCCTCCATCGTGGCGCGATCGCCGCCTCCCGCCGCGAGCAGTGCGAAGTCCCGGTCGGAGATGGTCAGCGGACTCAGCATGGCTGCCGTGACACGGCGCTGCTCAGATCCCGGTGGACGCGGCCCGCGACGTGCTCGATCAACCGGCGCAGGTCAGCGCAGTACACAGAGGGATTGCCGAAACCCGCCCCGGCCTGGTACCGGTGGGCGAACTGCCCGCCTCCGCACACATTGACCACTGGGCAGGACCGGCATGTCGGGCCGAGCGCGTCACGGCCCAGCCGGGGACCGGCGATCATGGGGTGCTCGAGTGCCTCGTCGAACGAGTGGGCCTGCACGGACAGCCCGGTGACAGCCGCACCGTGATAGGCGCTCTTGAGCGAGTCCCCCGCCTCGATAGTGCCGTCCGTCTCGATGACCGCAAAACCGGGCACTCCGGCGCCGAGGACCTCGGTGGCCGAAACTCCTCCGAGCATGAGCTGGATCATGTCGTCAAAGAACCGGATGCTCGTCCCCGCGGCCGGATCGTCATACCAGGCGTCGAAGATACGGATGAGCCAGTCGGCGTAGGGAGTGCTGCCCAGGTCAGGCCGTCGTGGCGGCGGGCGGGACCAGTTCGCATGCGGCAGGAGGAAGTCTGCGGTGGGTGGTTCGAACTCCAGCAGCGCCCGGTATGTCTCGACGGGATCGTTCTCCAGGTCGATCGTGCACAGGACACCGGCGAACAGCGGGCGGTACGGTTCCGAGTTCAGCAGGTGCAATGCCCGCACAACCTCGGGATAGCTGGTCCGCCCGTCAGCGTGAGAGCGATGCCGGTCGCTGGCCTGGCGATTGCCGTCGAGGCTGATTCCGATCCGGACCTGGTACCGGGCGAACAGGTCGAGGAATGCGCGGTCGAGCAGAACGCCATTGGTTTGCAGGATCAGCTCGGCGCGGGTTCCGGGGGGTACTGCGTCCACGACCGCGACAATGACACGCTCAACGACCTCCGGACCAGCGAGCAGGGGCTCACCGCCGTGCAGGGCGACCTGCACGCTGTCGAGCCGGTGAGCGCGCGCGTGCTGGCCGATCCGCATTGCCGCCGCGTCGATGGTCGCCGGGCTCATCCTCCGGGGGCGTTGCCGCCAGGTCTGGTCCGGGCCGGTGTAGATGTAGCAGTAGTCACACGCCAAGTTGCAGCGGCTGGCCACCTTGAACACGAAGTCTCGCAGTGAGCCTGTCTGCGGCAGGGCACTGCTCATCGCAGGTGGCTGCAGAAGAAGGCGAGCAGCCCGCTGCCGCGTTCGCCCTCGCGCTGCACCCTCCGCACAGCACGGCGGAGTACCGGCCGGTCCGTGATGTCGTCTGGGTCGAGGCCGCTCGCGGAGGGCCCGCACAGCCGCGCGATCCGTTCTAACGTGATGCCCGACAGGTCGACGAGGGCGTCTGCTTCGTCGGGGGCGGGTTCG
>JBEKCN010000188.1:0-6621 GCA_050014855.1 Streptosporangiaceae bacterium
TGCGAGATGGTGACACTCCGCGCAGGAGATGCCACGTGCAAGGGGCGGCGATACCGCCAGGGCCAAGCGGGCGCCGCCCCTTGGCTACGCTGGGACCCGTCACCAGCTCGCAGAAATCCTCGCCGTTCACGGCGATGGAGGATGTCAATACACCACCCAACAAACCATGGCCTCATGGGTGGCACTAGCGAGGTGCGCGCGGCCATCGACGCGGACCTGCCCGAGTAATCGCTAGCGCCCTGGACCCGGCTACGGCTGGAGGCCCCCAACGGGCAATTCTCCCGAACTGTGCGGACGGTGTCCGAGGATTGGCAAAGTTTCGGCCAGCTTCGGCAATCTGCCCTAAAAAGTTCATGGATCTGCGGTCACGGCCTTCCGCCCCCGGGCGATCGCCGCGTTGGCGATCGCCATCCAGGCCGACAGCGTGGGCGTGCCGTTGGGCAGGTTCAGGGTGGACTTGAGCGCGTAGACGGTGAACCGGTAACTGTGCCCGCGGCTGTCCGGGCACGGCGGATCGTAGCTGGCCTGCCCCAGGCTGTTATCCGCGGTCCTGGCCCCCGGCGGCAACGAAGGGCCACTCTGGATATCGGTGGTCGCCTGCGGGATATCGAACACGATCCAGTAGATGTACGGCGTGATCGGCGCGGCAGCGTCGTCCACGACGATGGCGTAGCTCTTGGTTCCCGAGGGTGCGCCGGTCCAGTCCAGGGGCGGGCTGATCTTGCCGCCGCGGCCGCCGTGACAGGTGAAGGTTGCTGGGAGGCTGCCCTGACTGAATGCCGCACTGCTCACGGTCATCGTGGACGGGGCATCCGGCGTCAGGGTCGCGGTTCCGGAGACCGCCCCGCACCCGCTGAGCAGAAGGGACACGCCTGCACCGATGACACCTGCGCGGGGGCGGTAACCCCAACGCGGAAACCGGCTCACGCGCCCGTCACCCTTGCCCTTCGGTTGCTGCAGATACCTTGCCGCCCGGGCCGACGGACGGCTTCGGTGCCCGATCTTATGCGCGCAGCAGGCGCACCGGGGCAATGACGGCCGCGTCACCCGTTCCCGTTCGGCCCGGTCTGGGCCAGACCGGGCGGCCTGGTCTCGTCCCGGCTAGTCCGGCTGACGCGAGTTGCCGAGCATGATCTCGTCCCACGACGGGACAGACGATCGTCGGCCGCGCGATCCTGCGGTCTTCTTGCCGCGCCCCCGCGGGGGAACCTCGTCCGCGCGCTCGTCGGCGGGCGGCTGAGCCGGGCTCGGTGCCGGAGCCTGGGCCGGGCGGCGGCCGTTCGCGGGTGCCCGGCCAGCGGGGGCCTGAGCGGCGGGGGCCTGAGCGGCGGGGGCGTCGGCGGCCGGGGCGTCGGCGGCCGGGGCGTCGCCCGCCCGGGTGGGCGCCTCGGCGGCGGGGATGCCCGCCGCCCCTGCGGTATCCGGATCACGCGGGCCCGGGTCCCCGCTGTCCGCATCCCGTCTGTCCGGGCCCGGCGCGGCCACGTGCTCCGCGACGGTTTCCTGCATCGCAGGCCTTCCGGACCGCTCCCGGCCTGCGGTGTCGTTGCCTTCCCGGTCGTCGGCGGCGTGGTCACGGTCGCGGGGCTCCGGGCTGTCCGTCCGGTGCCCGCCGGTACGCTGCTCCCCGCTGCTGCGACCGCCGAACCCTGGATCACCCGCGTCACGGCCGTCGGCCCCCCGGCCGTCGGTGAACACCGGGCCAGTCCCGTTGGGCTGAGCATCGGCGGATGCGGTCCGGGAGCCACCGCCCGTCTGTGGCGCGGCATGAGACGACGAGCGGCCCACCGGCGGGCGTGCAGGCGTGAACGATGCCGGTGACGCCGCCTGCGCGGCAGCCCTGGCCGGCTCCTCGTAGGCTGCTGCCACCGGGTCCGGGGCGGCCGGAGCCTGGCTGCGGTCGGGCCGGGGCCGGATGGGAGTCACCGTGGCCGCCCCGAGGGAACCGCCGGTCGGCGCGGGCAGCTCCGCCTCCGGCAGCGACAGCCGCTCGGCGTTGTCGTCCGCGGGCGACACATGCCGGCGCCGCGGGTCGAACAGCCACTCGGCGATGTGCAGGCGGCCGCCCGCCCGGAACGCGAGCTGCACTTGCCAGCTCCCGTCGCCGTGCTTGCGTGAGTCCCACTGCGCGTCCTCGGGGTCGGCGCCAAGCTCAGTGAGGCGCTCGGCCACGACCCCGCCCAGGCGGGGACCTGGAGTGGAATCTCCCTGGCGGCGCACGGACGCGTTCTGGGCCTGCTGAGCCACGTATCCGCGTTCGGCGAGGACCGGGCCCTCGAACCAGCGGACTCTATCGACCGGGATGCCCGCCGCGTCCGCGATTTCCTCGACCGTTTCCCCGGCGCGGATTCGTGCCTGGATCTCCTTGGGTCGCAAGGGATTCTCCACTTCGATCTCGTACTGGGCGAGCCGCGAGAACTGGCCCTTGGCGACCGCCCTGAGCCGGTCATCGATGGGCAGCATGAAGCGCCCGCTCCGCCCCGGGATGGCGAGAACGGCATAGCTGCCGTCTTCGCTTACCGCGACGAAGCGCAGCTCCTGCATCGGCGTCCCTTCCGCTCTCGCACGCTGTCCGGGTGTCATGGCGCCGATCGCCCAGCGCCATAACGTGCGCCAACGCTGAGACCGGTCGTACCCCAGGGAAATTCTCAGGCTCCCGGCATGAGTCTGTCCGGTCAATGGGCCATCTGGCCAGCACCGTGACCGGCATGTCCCGAGTTCACCTTGGGATTCTTCCTGCGCGCCGCATTCCGGGCAGCCGGATTACGGACAGAATTCCGGTACGCCGCTAATGAGGCGGTGTGCTCAGCGGCTTGCCGGGGACGGTCTCCGCCGCGGCCCCATCGGCCCGTCCAGGGTCTGCCCCAGCCTGCTCCGGGGCCGCACCAGCCTGCTCCGGGGCCGCTTCGGCACG
Source organism: Streptosporangiaceae bacterium (assembly GCA_050014855.1). Classification (GTDB taxonomy): domain Bacteria; phylum Actinomycetota; class Actinomycetes; order Streptosporangiales; family Streptosporangiaceae; genus Bog-532. The sequence goes on from JBEKCN010000188.1 coordinate 2,915, forward strand.
CCCGGGCGCCACGTCGGCCCGATACGGGGCCGCCTCGGCCGGAAGCGGAGCCCCAGCAGACTGCTTCGGGTCCCGTTCCGTACCGTCCGCCGGGCCATCCAGCCGGTCCGCGGGGACGCGGACCGGCTCGGCGCTGTGCCGCGCCGCCCTGCCCGGTCCCGTCGGGCCGCCACCGGGGCCGCCGCCACCCGGGCCGCCGCCCCCGCCGTGCCCATCGTCCCCGGGACGGTCGGCCGGCTGCCGGCTGAGCCGTGATGGCCACCAGTTCCAGCGGCCCAGCAGCACCACGGTGGACGGAACGAGCACGGTGCGGACCACGAACGTGTCCATCAACACGCCCAGGGCGAGGCCGGCTCCGACGTCGCGGATCTGGCTGCCGCCCGAGCCGCGTCCGCCGACGACCGCGAAGACCGCGAACGTGCCGGCCAGGACCATGCCCGCCGAGGTGACCGTGGTCCCGGTGACCGCGATCGCGCGCCTTACCGCCTCACGGAGCGGATAGTGATGGGCCTCCTCCCGTATTCGGTTCATCACCAGGATGTTGTAGTCCTCCCCGAGCGCGAGCAGGAAGATGAACATGAGGAACGGCAGGATGAAGGTCAGGCCGCCGTCGCCCGCGATCTTGACGAAGATCAGCACCGACAGGCCGAGCGCCGCGAGGTAGGACAGGCCGACCGAGGCGATCAGGTACAGCGGGGCGACCAGGCTGCGCATGACCAGGGCCAGCAGGATGCCGATGACCACGATCGCGATCGGGATCACGTGCAGGAGGTCGCTGTCCGAGATCTGGCTGATGTCGTAGAAGGCGGGTGCCTCGCCGCCGACGCCGTAGTCCGCCGCGCCCATGCGCGCGGCGGCCACCGCCGCCGCGTGGCGGATGGCCGGCACCGCGTTCATCGCGGCGGTCGAGGACGGATCCCCGGCCTTGAGGCCGGTCTCGAACTGAATGGTCCGGCCGTCCGCGCTCACGTACGCCGCGGTGGCGCGGTACACCTCATAGGCCTCGGCCGGGACCGGGAGGTGGCTGGGCGGCGCGGCGGGCAGCGTGGACGGGGGCCCGAGTGACGCCAGCTCCGCGTGCAGGCCGGAGAACTGGGCTGGGGTCAGGTTGATGGCCCCAACCGGGTTGAGCGGGCCGGTCACGCCGGTGAACAGCCCGCTGCTCTTGATCGACTGCTCGCCGGCTTGGATCGCCTGCGCGTCGTCCCAGGCCGGCTCCTTGAGCTTGTACACCAGGTTGGTCGGGTTGGCGCTGCTGGCCGGGAAGTGCTTGGCCAGCAACGCCTGGCCGGCCGCCGAATCGGTGCCGCCCGGGGCGTTGAGGGTGCCGCCGAATCCGGCCGCCGTGTACCCGAGGACCCCGAGGGCCAGCGCGCCGAAGATGACGACGCCCGTGATCAGCGCGGCCGCAGGCCGCCGGACGACGCGGGTGGCGACCCGTCCCCAGATGCCGACCTTGCCCGTTCCGGCGCGCGTCCTGGTCGGCCAGAACGCGGCCCGGCCGAAGATGGCCAGGAGCGCGGGCAGCAGGGTCAGCCCGGCGAGCAGCATCACGCCGATGCCGATCGCCAGCGGGATCGCCAGCTGGGAGTAGATCTGGAACGTGGCGGCCAGCAGGGTCAGCAGGGCGGCGATGACGGTGGCGGCCGAGAAGGTGATCGATTCGCCGACCCGGACGAGCGCGGTCCGCACCGCCTCCTTGGGCTCGATCCCGGCCCGGAGCTGCTCCCGGACCCGGAACACGAGGAAAAGCCCGTAGTCGGTGCCGGCCCCCAGCACCAGCACAATCAGCATGAGCTGGGCGATCTGCGACACCTTCAGGCCCGCGTGCGCCGCCTCGGCGACCAGCGGCCCGGAGATCGCCACCGCCATGAACGCCGGGATGAGCGTGATCAGCGGCGCGAGCAGCGAACGGAAGATCAGCAGCAGCAGCACCAGAATAAAGACGACCGTCAGGGCCTCTTCCTGGTTGCCCGTCGACCCCGTTTTCTTCTGCTGGTCCACCTGGATGGCGACGGCCCCGGCCAGATGCACCTGCAGGCCGGACGGCGGCCCGGCCCGCGCGATGGTGCTGCGGAGGTTATCGATGAGCGTGGTCAGCCCGGTCTGGTCGCCCCCGCCGACGGTGGACTGCGCCTGGATCTGCTCGGCCTGGCCGTCGCCGGACCGGCCCAGGTCGGTGACCCGCACCACGGTCGGCACGTGCCGTAGATCTTTCTCCAGCGTGGTCAGCCAGGCCACGTCGGCCGCGGTCAGCTGGCCCTGGCTGACCGCGGCCACCACCGGGACGGGCGTCAGGTTGGTGCCGCCGAACGGCGCAGCGAGATCGGCCGCGTGCTGGCTGGGCGCGCTGGCCGGCAGGAAGTTGGCGTTGTTGCCCTGCGTCACGCTGGCGAGCGACGGCAGAAAGCGCGGCACGGCCACAGTGGCCAGTACCCACACCACCAGGATGACCCAGCGGAATTTGACCGCGAACTTACCGAGTGCCCCGAAAACCCCGTCAATACGCACGGGCAGAAGCATACTGGCGGGCCGCTGTGAGCCGACTGAGGCGGAGGTTACGCTGCGGCTACACGGGCCTGCCGAAAGGTGCGGCAGTAAAATTTCGGCAACAGTTTCCGCCTGACGCCGCCGTCTTGATGGTTAGATGACCAGTAAAAATTCGCAGGATAAGCGGCCGAATGCGGTGCGTATTCGGATTCGTCACCCTTCGCAGTGATGAGCGTGTGGGCTAACACGCCGGGAAATCCGGGTCCGCCAGTGAGCCGCGCGGAGGTCTGATGTGCCCTGCTCCCGCCCGCCGGTATACCGGCCCGCGGCATCACGCGGACTGGCGGGCGGCCGCGGTCCGGCGGCCCCGGCCAGCCGGGCTGACGTCCAGGGCGGCCGCCGCATGCATGCTGGCCGCCGTGGCCCTGGCCGGGTTGATCGTGATCACCGTATCCGTGATCACCGTGGCGACCGGGCAGGCCGGCGGGACGCTCGCCCAGACCCTGGAAGCCTTTTCCGGCGAGCTGGCCCTGCTCGCCCTGACCGTCTCGGTCGTGCTCGGGGTGGCCGCGACCGAGCGTCACTTCCTGCCCCCCGGAACCCGGGTGACGGCGCAGATCGCGCACCGGGCCGTCGCGCTCACCGCCTTCGGCTTCCTGGTCGTGCACATTTTGCTAGAGACGGTGGGAGGCCAAGCCACACCGCTCGCGGCGGTGCTGCCCTTCGTCAGCGCCAGCAGCCGCCTCTATCTGGGGCTGGGCACGATCGCCTCCGATATGGTGATCGCCGTCATCGCAACCAGCCTGGCCCGGGTGCGGTACTCGCGGTCGGCTCACCCGCAGTTGTGGCGGGTGGTGCACCGGTGCATCTATGTGGCTTGGCCGCTGGCCATCCTGCACGGCATCCTGATGCCCGGCGTGCCCGTGTGGGCCGCGTGGGCGTACGGGATCTGCGCGGCGGTGGTGGCCCTCGCCAGCACGGCCCGGATCCGGATGCGGGGCCCGCTGCCCCTGGTCCCGACCGACGCCCTGCGCGAGCTCCCCCCGGCCCTGCCACCCGGAGTCGCCGGCCTCGGGAACGCCCGCCCTGGGTACCGCCGCCCGGTCACCGCCAGCTCGCAGCTGCTGGGGCCGCCCGCGTACCGGCCTCCCTGGTACCGGCCGGCCGCGCAGCACCGGCCGGCCGCACAGCACCAGCCGGGGCCCTCGGGCCGGCCC
>JBEKCN010000189.1:0-6598 GCA_050014855.1 Streptosporangiaceae bacterium
CGCTTCGTCACCGACGAGATACGAGAGGTCGGCGTCCACCTGCTGGGACGAGGGCTGTACGAGACGATGCTGTACTGGGAGACCGCCGACTCCGATCCATCGCTCGACGAGTCAATGCTGGAATGGGCCGCGATCTGGAAGCCGCTCCCGAAGGTGGTGTTCTCCACCACGCTGTCGGCGGTTCAGGGTCATGCCCGCCTGGTCTCCGGCGGCCTGGCGGAGGAGATCGAGCGGTTGCGGGCCGAGCCGGCGGAGGGCGACATCGCGATCGGCGGCGCGACTCTCGCCGCCGAGGCGGCCGCGCTGGGTCTGATCGACGAGTACCGGGCCAGGGTCTACCCGGTGCTGGTTGGCGGTGGCATTCCGTTCTTTCCCCAGCGCGAGCGCCGGGTGGATCTCGAACTCGTCGAGACCCGCACCTTCAGCTCGAGAGTCGTCTACCTCCGCTACCGCGTGGCGCGCTAGCCGGCTCTTTGGAGCAGGTCCGACGCGGCCGTGACCTCGACGCACGGTGGTCCGTCGTAATCCCGTTGTGGACCAGCGCGGAGGGCCGCAGCGATCTGCCGCTACCCGTCGGCGAGGGGCGGCCGATGACCCTAAGCTCGTCGTATGGCCAGGTACTTCGACATCCATCCGGCCAACCCGCAGCGGCGCGCGATCATCCAGATCGCCGACATCGTGCGTTCAGGCGGGGTGATCGCCTACCCGACGGACTCCTGCTACGCGCTCGGGTGCCAGCTCGGCAACAGGGACGGCATCACGAGGATCAGGTCGATCCGCCACCTCGACGACCGGCACCACCTCACGCTGGTGTGCCAGGACTTCGCCCAGCTAGGCCAGTTCGTGCATGTGGCCAACCCGGTATTCCGGGCTATCAAGGCGGCAACCCCCGGCAGTTATACCTTCATTCTGCCGGCGACCAAGGAGGTGCCGCGCAGATTGCAGCACCCGGGGAAGAAGACCGTCGGGGTGCGGATCCCGCGCCACGTGGCGACCCAGGCGCTGCTGGCCGAACTCGGCGAGCCGCTCGTCTCGACCACCCTGCTGCTGCCCGGCCAAGACGAACCCATGACCCAAGGGTGGCAGATTGCCGAGCAACTCGATCACGCCGTGGATGCGGTGATCGACTCGGGCGACTGCGGCACCCGACCGACAACGGTGATCGACTTCTCCCAGCAGGAACCCGAGATCGTACGCCGTGGGGCAGGCGACGCGTCCGGTTTTGAATGAGCTGCGGCCCGCGGAACCTGCTTTCCATCCCCGCCAGGGACGCGGCGACGCCCGGGCCATTCGGCCCCCAGCATCCGCAGGCACTACGGGACGACCGGTGGAGCTGCGCGAACGGGATGAGATCCGGCGCGGGCTGCACCGCCTCGTAGCTCGCCTTCGTCGGCGTCGAATGACTGCGGCCGTAGCGGCGGTGGTCCTCGGCCGCGGCCATCGTCCCGGGCGCGCGGACCGCGGCGGCCCGCTATCAGTGCATCCAGAAGTACATGCCAGCCCGCCTCGGCATCCGCGCTGAAGCACCAAAAGGGGATAACCACGAGGTCATAATGTCTGAGCAGGCAGCCGATCAAAAAACAATCCAGCATCCCGCGCGCGCCTCACGGCTCTCCCGGGCTGCCGCCCCGGACCCCGCGTCCAACGGGCCTCGGCGGCCCCTAATTTAGACGCCCGCACATACCAGGCACTTCGTGCCCTATCCGCTTGGCCCTGAGAACTTCTGTGATGCGATCCTCGTCCATCTACGCTCACTCGACTCATCTGGGTACCTCCTCGGTGCTGACTTGACTCCACCCTCTCGTGGGTGCGGAGTCGCTGCCAGACACGGGCGATTCAATGGCCGAAATTAGCGCTTTTTAATATCTTCATAATGATTTCTGCCGTGTGGCGTTTGTCGGGACTCAATGTTTAGTGCCGCGCATGAGGGCGCATACTCTTCGGAGTCCGGGGATATATTCGGGGCCAATCGCGGGGGATCGTGGCTGGCGGGTGAGTAATTATGCGCCCGCATTCCCCGTGTCGCCAGCTAGGAAGCAGGCAGACGATGTCCATTGCCACCACAGACAATGGGTTCTCTCGCTCCCGACCGCCCGCCGGCCGGTCGCACCGCTAAAACGTGGGGGCGCGTTGAACAACCTGCTCGAAAGGCTCGGCGCATTCGCCGCGCGGCGGCACTGGGTCGTCATTGTCCTCTGGCTCGTGATCCTCGGCGGCCTGATCGCCGCGAACCACTCGTTCGGCGGCACTTTCGTCAACGACTACACGGTGCCGGGCAGCCAGTCCCAGAACGGCCTCAATGTCCTCAACAGCGACTATTCCAGCCAGGGCGGCTACGGCGGCCAGCTCGTGTTCCACGCCAGTCATGGCACGGTCGCGCAGCAGGAATCCGCGGTAAACACGGCCACGGCCAATGTCGGCAAGCTAGCCGGTGTGATCAAGGCGGTCAGCCCATTCTCGTCTCCGCAATCAGGCGCCGTCTCCCAGAACGGCGAGATCGCCTACTCCAGCATCTCCTGGTCGGACAACCCGGCGGGACTGACAACTTCCTACCTGGACAAGCTCAACAGCGCCGTCGCGCCCGCGCGTAACGCGGGGCTGAACGTGGAGTACGGAGGCGGTGCCGGCCTGATCGGCCAGCAGACGAGCGATCAGGCATCGGAGCTGATCGGCCTCACGGCCGCGCTGATCCTGCTGCTGTTGATGTTCGCATCGGTCATCACCGCGGCGGTGCCGCTGGTGTCGGCGATCTTCAGCGTCGGGTCGGGCCTGGCGATCGTGGGCCTGATCGCGGCGGCCATCACCATCCCGACCACCGGGCCGACCGTCGCCACGCTGCTCGGGCTGGGCGTCGCCATCGACTACGGCCTATTCCTGACCGCCCGGCACCGCGAGCAGCTCGACAACGGCATGGACGTGATCGCCTCAGCGGCTCAGTCCGAGAGCACGTCCGGCGCGGCGATCGTCATCGCCGGCACCACCGTTGTCGTCGCCATCCTGGGGCTGTACGTGTCCGGCGTCCCCTTCGTCGGGGCGATGGGCCTGTCGGCCGCGATCGTCGTCGCCGTGACGATGGCGGCGGCACTGACGCTGATCCCTTCGTTCATGGGCGTGGTCAAGAACAATGTCCGGTCACTGAAATCCAGGGTTCAGGCTCACCGTGCGGACATCTCGTCCCAGGATCAGGCGAGGCAGACCGCCGAGGCTACCGATGAGAAACACGAGCAGAGCGGCTTCGCTCGCTGGGGACGCAAGGTCAGCCGGGTGCCCTGGCCGTGGGCGATCGGCGGGACCCTCGTGCTGCTGATCCTCGCGATTCCGCTGCTGTCGATCAACCTCGGCCAGCCGGACAACGGGACCAATCCCACGTCCGACAGTGACCGGCGCGCGTACGACTACATCTCCGACGGCTTCGGAGTCGGCACCAACGGTCCGCTCACCGTGGTGGTGAAGCTGCCGAAGCAGTCCAGCTCGGACGACCAGTCCCTGCTGAACTCGATGATCAAGAGTGTCGGGAGCACCAGCGGAGTCGAGTCGGTGACACCGGCTGCAACCAATAGTGCCGCCACCGTAGCGGTGTTCAACGCGATCCCGACCACCCGGCCGCAGGCGACGGCGACTGTCAATCTGGTAAGCACGCTCCGCGACGACGTCCTGCCGAAGTTCGACGTCACGACGTATGTCACAGGTACGGTGCCCGGTAACGTCGACTTCACCCACCAGATCAGCAGCCGCATACTGCTGCTCATCCTGATCGTCGTGCTGATCGCGTTCATCCTGCTGACCACCGCGTTCCGCTCGGTCGTCATCGCCACTAAGGCGGCGATCATGAACCTGCTCTCAATCGGCGCCGCTTATGGCGTCGTCGTCGCGATCTTCCAGTGGGGCTGGGGCATCAGCCTCATCGGCGTGCCCACCACGTCGCCCATCCCGGCCTACGTGCCGATGATGATGTTCGCCATCGTCTTCGGCCTCTCCATGGACTATGAGGTCTTCCTGCTCTCGCGGATGCACGAGTCCTGGATGAAGACAGGCGACGCGCAGCGCAGCGTAGCGATCGGCATCGGCAGCACCGCGCGGGTGATCACGACAGCGGCGGCCATCATGGTGGTCGTCTTCGCGAGCTTCGTCCTCAACGACCAGCCCGCGATCAAGATGCTGGCGATCGGGATGGCGTTCGCGGTCTTCATCGACGCGTCGGTCGTGCGGATGATCCTCGTCCCGGCCGTCATGTCCCTGCTCGGGCCCCACGCCTGGTGGATGCCGAAGTGGCTTGACCCGATCCTGCCGCAGCTACATCTAGAGGGCAGCTGAACGCGGCAGCCCAAACGCCAAACCAAGATACGAAAGCCCAAGCGGCCTCATGGAGGAGAAATCCTCGGTGCCCTCACCGGAAACGGCTTTGGGCGGTCGTGCTTTACCAGCCGAGTTCGCTGAGCCGCTTGTCGCCGATGCCGAAGTGGTGGGCGATCTCGTGGATGACGGTACGGCGGACCTGGTCGGCAACCTCCTGCTCGGTGCGGCAGATCGCGCAGATCGCCTGGCGGTAAATGGTGATGCGGTCGGGCAGGACGCCGGCGTACTGGGACGTGCGGCTGGTGAGCGGGATGCCCTCGTACAAGCCGAGCAGGCCGGGCGGCCCGGCGCCGTGCTCGACGGTCACCGCGACATTGCGCATGAGCTGGCCGAGTTCCTCGGGCAGCCCGTCCAGCGCGGCGCCGACCATTTCCTCGAAACGGCCGGGATCAACCTCGATCACTTGCCCATTATCCTGCGTAGCGCTGCCGTGCCACGCAGCCGCAGGCGGCGATGGTCGCGGCCTGCTGCCGGCCGTACGGCCTGCTCGACGGCGACCCAGCTGGTCGTGCTGGGCCGCGGCTAGCTCATCAGCCAGAGCAGCGAGAACGCGGAAAGGCTCTCGCCACAGGGGACCGTCGCCTCCGCGGGGGCGCTAGCGCAGCCGGGCTCGCTATCACCCCCGCGGAGTCGGCCGGTGACCCGGGCGGCTCGCCGAACCGTCGCCGGTCAGGGGCTGGTGAGGCTCATGTCGTCCCAGTAGATGATGGTGCCTTTGGTGGCGCTGGAGAAGTTTGGCTCCATGCCGGCGTCCACCTCACCGGCGGCGGGTTTGATCCCCTTGATGGTGAGCTGGGTCCAGGTGCCCGCGGTGAGGGTAACGGTGGGCCCGTTGGCGCTGTCGACGTAGTTGCCGCCGCTCTTGAGCAGGTCCACGTTCAGGTCCACCTTCACCGTGGCGGTGGCGCGCACCCAGATGCTGGCGGTGTAGCTGGTGCCCGAGCTGATCGGGGCATACCAGCTCGGGTTGCTGTCGAGGTCCCAGCCGCCGCTGCCGGAACTGGTGGTCTCGGCCAGGGCCCACGCCCCCGAATGCACCACCGCGGCCGAGCGGGCCAGGGTGGAGCCCCAGTGGTCAGCGGGCACCCCGGCGCTCTCGAACCCGGGGTTGGGGATCAGGTTCGCCGGCGGCGGAGTGGCCTGGTAGGTGAACTGGTCGGCGGCGCTGGTCGCGCTGGTGCCGCCGCTGGTCTTGACGGTCACGTTGACCATGCCGCTGCCCGCCGGAGAGATCGCTGTGCACGAGGTCGCCGAGCAGGACACCCCGCTGGCCGGGGCGGAGCCAAACGACACGCTGCCGCCGGACAGGCCGGACCCGGTCACGGTCACCGCCGTGCCACCGGCGGCCGGGCCGCTGGATGGGCTCACCCCGGTTACCGCCGGAACCGGCGGCGGAGTGGCCTGGTAGGTGAACTGGTTGGCGGTGCTGGTCGTGCTGGTGCCGCCGCTGGTCTTGACGGTCACGTTGACCGTGCCGCTGCCCGCCGGGGAGGTGGCCGTGCACGAGGTCGCCGTGCAGGACACCCCGGTGGCCGGGGTGGCGCCGAACGCCACGCTGCCCCCGGACAGGTTCGACCCGGTCACCGTCACCGGGGTGCCACCGGCGGCCGGGCCGCTCGATGGGCTCACCCCGGTCACCGCCGGAGCGGACGGCGGAGCCGTGCTGGTGCCGGCCGCGACTTCGTAGACCACCGCACTGTTGAGGTCGTTGCCGAAGAACACGTCGCCCTGGGAATCAACCGCCACGCCCCCGTTCTGGGGATAGTTGTCGACTAGCGCGCTGAAGATGGCGGTGCCGTTCGCGCCGTACGCGCCGGTCGCCGAATTGCCGGTGAACTCCATGATCCGGTCGTTCGAGGCGTCGAAGACGTACAGGTCACCGCTGTGGTCCACGGCCAGGCCGGTGGGCTCGTCCAGCTGGTTGGTCCCCGCGCCCATCCCGCCGGTACCCGCCACGGTGATCCCGGTCGAGGCGTAGGCCCCGGTCGTGGCGTTGAACAGGTACTCCTGCACCTGGCTGCCCGCCGGATTGGACACGAACAGGTCACCGCTGGCGTCCAGGGCGATCCCGCCGACCCCGGTGATCAAGCTCGTCGGCGAGCCGGCGGGCACGGTGGCAATGACGGTCCCGGACGCGGCATAGACGCCGGTCGTGGCGTTGTACGGGAACTCAAGCACCTGACTGCCGGACGCCACGAACAGGTCGTTGTTGGCATCGAACGCCATGGCGGTGACGGTCAGC
>JBEKCN010000190.1:0-6586 GCA_050014855.1 Streptosporangiaceae bacterium
AGCGCGCGCGCTGGCCGGGCGCGCAGGGCGCGATCGTCGGCCAGCATCTCGATCAGCAGAGCGACAGACTTGTGGGCGTCGGCACAGACCCGGGACCAGCCGAAGGCGCGGCGCAGCGCCGTGAACGGCAGGACGACCAGATCGTGCCGTTCGCGCAGATGAGCACGCTCATGCGCAAGCACCGCGGCGAGTTCTGCGGGGCGCAGCAGGTCCAGCGCGCCGACGCTGACGACGATCCGGGACCGCAGTCCGGGCAGGCAGTACGCGGCGGCCGCCGGATGGTCGACGACCAGCACACCAGGAGCCTTGGGATCACCACGGCCCAGCAGGGCCAGCAGAGCCCGCTGCCGGCGGCGCGCCAAGATCACGACGGCGGACGACGCGACGAGCACCGAGCAGAGCCGGGCCAGCAGCGCCAGCCCCATGATCAGGCTGACGAGCCGCAGGAAAATGGGCAGTACCGGCTGCCCGACCGGAAACAGGCGCCCACCGGCCGCGGCCGCGGCCACCTGGGTTATCCCGTTGGCGACACTGGTCGCCCGGGGAGGCGCGCCCAGCTCGATTAGCGCCCCGATAGCGGCAAGGCCGCCACCGAGCCCCAGAGCCTGCCAGAGCAGGACCGCAGCGCGTGGCGACCGCCGTGGCCACCGTGCGGCACCTAGTGCCGACGAGCCTCGCACGCTTCCAATGGCGACGGCGGAGAGCAGGGCCGCGTCAGCCAATCCAGTCATCAGCCCCCGCCGTCACCTTCGATCTCGTCCAGAGCACCGCGGAGCACACTGGCCTCTGCCCCTGATACCGACTTGGCAAACCGCGCGAGGGCGGCTGACCGGTCGCCCGTCTGCTCCAGCGCCGTCAGCATCAGTTCGGTCACGTAAGCCTCCCTGGTTGCAGCGGGACGGTAACGCCAGGCGCGCCCGTCCCGCTCGCGGCGCGCGAAGCCCTTCTTAGCCAGCCTGTCCAGCACGGTCATTACCGTTGTATGAGCCAAGTCACGCTCGGTGAGCTGCGCACTGACTTCACGTACTGTGAGCGACGCGCCCGTTCCCCACAGGACATCCATGATTGCACGCTCGAGATCGCCTAGCCGGTTCACATTGGCCACTTTACCCACGGCAGGTGGCGGCGAACCGGCCATAGCACGCAGATCGGCAGTGGCTGGCCAGCCGCATCTTATCGGTTCCGGTCGTCTGGGCACGGTCCTCGCCGTGACGCATAATTGCCTTGCTACGCCGATAACACTGGCCCCGATGACACTACCGATTAAGAGCGTGGCGCGCTGGTCATTGCCGTGAATTCCGGGTTCCCCCGGGCTCTGCGCGGTGCCCGGCCGCCGCATCCGGATCCGCGAACCGGGCGAACGCGCGAAGGTTCGCGAGGCTCTCGCCATTTTTGGCCCGCCAGGCCCATTCCCTGCGGATGGCGGACGCGAAGCCAAGCTCCAGCGCGGCGTCGAAGTTCTCATCTGAGTAGCTGAGCACGCAGCCGAGGATCCGGTCGATCTCGCCCGGTGCGGCCGCCGCCAACGGCAGCCTGCCGAGCAGATAGACGTCACCTACCGGGTCGATGGCGAAGTGGACCCCATAGGTGCGCCCATTGCGCTCCAGCAGGAAACGGTAGAACCGCTCGTGGTTCTCGTCAGGCCTGCGGCAGAAGAAGGCTTCCACATGCAGGCTGTGCTGGCCAGCGATGAGCCAGGTCATCGTGGCCAGCTTGTGCTGTCCTTCCAGCTTCACCAGGTAGGCCCCGGGGCTGGGATTCTCATAGGGCAGGCCCAGGTCCCTCAGGGCCCCCGCTATGACCGCAGCCGGCTCGGCTTCGGCGCCCCCGGCGGTCACGCCTCCACCGTTTCCTTCGCTTCGTTCACCGCTCCTGTATATACCCCGATGAGCTGATCGACCGCGGCCCGCCAGCCGAACCCCGACGCATGCCGGATGGCACCGGCCGACATCCGGGCAAGCATCCGCGGGGACGCCGTAATCGTGCTCAGCACGCGCGCATAGTCGCCCGGGTCGTGGCTGTCCACCAGGACCCCGGAGTCTCCGTCCCGCACAGCGGTCCGCAGGCCCCCGACGGCGGCGGCGACGACCGGGGTACCGCAGGCCTGAGCCTCCAGCGCCACCAGGCCGAAGGACTCGGAGTGCGACGGCACCGTCACCACACTCGCGGCCCGGTACCACTCGGCAAGGTCCGGCTGAGCGCAGGGCGGCTCCAGCCGGACCACCCCGGAGATGCCCAGCTGGGCCGCGAGCTGGGTCACCATGTCAGGGTCGTTGCGTCCCAGTCCGCTGGGACCGCCCACGAAGACCACCGCGAGCTGGGCCGCCAGCCCCGGATCCTGCTTGATCATCTGCGCCACCGCACGCAGCAAGATGTCCGGGCCCTTCAGCGGCTGCATGCGGCCCGCGAACAAAAGCACGATCGCGTCCGCCGGAAGGCCGAGGGCCCGCCGGGCAGCCGCTTGCGGGCCAGGCCGGAACACCGACAGGTCGACTCCTGGGTGGACCGTCTTCACCCGGGAGGCGTCCGCGCCGTAGAGCCCGATGAGCTGGCGCGCTTCCTCGGTGGTGTTGGCCACGAGGCGGTCAGCGGCGGCGACCACTTCCACCTCGCCGCGGATCCGGGTGTCCGGCTCAGCCGAGTCGCCCGTCGCCAGGGCCGCGTTCTTCACCTTGCCCAGCGTGTGCATCGACTGGATGAGCGGTACTCCCCAGCGTTCCTTGGCCACCGCGCCGACCTGGCCGGAAAGCCAGTAGTGCGCATGCACCAGGTCATAGCGCCCGGGCGCGTAGGCCGCCTCTATCCGGAGCACCTCGAAAGTGAAGTGGCAGATCTGGGCGGGGATGTCGGCCTTGTCGAGCTCCTCGAACGGTCCGGCGGTCACATGCCGGACCAGCACGCCGGGGGCCAGCTCGGTGACCGGCGGCGCATCCCGCGACACCGCGCGGGTGAAGATCTCCACCTCGGTGCCTCGCTCGGCCAGCCGCTTGGCCACCTCAACGACGTAGACGTTGAGGCCCCCGGCGTCGCCGGTGCCCGGCTGATCGAGCGGTGACGTATGGACGCTTATCGTCGCGATCCGCCTGGGGACGCTTCGCGGCACAGGTATGCACCTCCGACCTAGCAACCTCAGCGTGTCGCCCAGTGTTCCCGCGCGATTAGCGGCCATTCGGCGGAACGCCCGGTCAGCGGCGGCCCGGCAGCGCGGCTAACGCGGCTAACGCGGCTAACGCGGCTAACGCGGCAGACCATAGTGCCGCCGCGGCGGCTAAACTTCGCCATATGGGAACTCTTGTGCTGCTGCGCCATGGTGAGAGCGAGTGGAACTCCAAGGGCCTTTTTACCGGATGGGTGGATGTCGGTCTCTCGGCGACCGGGGCTGACGAGGCGGTTACCGCCGGCAGGCTGCTGCGCGAGACGGGGACGCGCCCCGATGTGCTGCATACCTCGGTACTGACGCGGGCGATACAGACGGCGCACATCGCGCTGCAGGCCGCCGAGCTGCTCTGGCTGCCGGTACAGCGGTCCTGGCGGCTCAACGAGCGGCACTACGGGGCGCTGCAGGGCAAGGACAAGGCGCAGACGCGCAATGAGTTCGGCGAAGAGCAGTTCATGCTGTGGCGGCGATCCTACGACGTCCCGCCCCCGCCGATCGCCGACAGCGACCCGCTCTCCCAGGCCGCCGATCCGCGCTACGCGCTGCTGCCGCCCGAGCTGCGGCCCCGCAGCGAGTGCCTGAAGGATGTGCTGGAACGCATGCTGCCGTACTGGTATGAGGCCATCGTCCCGGACCTCGCGGTCGGCCGGACGGTGCTGGTGACCGCGCACGGAAACTCACTCCGCGCCCTGGTCAAGCATCTGGACGGCATCAGTGATGACGAGATCGCCGCGCTGAACATCCCGACTGGCATCCCGCTGGTCTACGAGCTCGACGCCAGTTACCAGCCGGTTGAGCGGGGCGGCCGCTACCTGGATCCGCAGGCGGCGGTCGAAGCCGCGGAAGCCGTGAAGAACCAGGGCCGCTAGGCGGCGCCCGGGCGGCCGTTGAGCAAGGCGTGTCCGTCCGGCAGGCGGCGATGAGGGAAGCGCGTACCATCCGTCGAATGTCCCGATAATGGACCTGTGGCAAACAGTGGGGTAATAGTCGCACGTCACAGCGCCCGCATTGGGATGTCCGGGCTGCTGCCGCTTACGATCAGGTATGTGGGCCTGACCTGTTACGGCGTGTGGCCGCATGCCCTGGGCGCCGGGTACCGGCTATCCGGAGCGCGGTGATGTCGGCAGGCATGCAGACGGGCAACGGGACGTCACTGGAGGACGCGGCTCTGCCGCCGGGCATCGCCTCCGTGCTTTCGGTCCTGTCGTCTTCTGCGGTGGTCCTTGACCGGGAAGACCGCGTGCTGCGGGCCAGCGACGCGGCGCGAGCTTACGGCCTGGTCAACGGCGAGCGCCTGATGGCCAGCGAGCTGCTCGCGCTGGCGCGGCAGGTACGCCGCGACGGTGAGATCCGCGAGGGCGAGTTCGAGGTGTCCGTAGGCGGCAGCAGCGACGGCCGGATGACCACCTTCGCGGTCCGGGTCGCCCCGCTCGGCGGCGACGTCGGCTGTGAGGGCCTGGTCCTGGTGCTGGCCGAGGATCAGACCGAGAGCCGCCGGGTGGAAGAGGTCCGCCGGGACTTCGTCGCGAACGTCAGCCACGAGCTGAAGACACCCGTCGGAGCACTGGCCCTGCTGGCCGAGACCGTCGAGGACGCCGCCGACGATCCCGACGCGGTGCGCAGGTTCGCGGGCCGCATGCGGCAGGAGGCGTCCCGGCTGACCAACCTGGTGCAGGACATCATCACGCTGTCGCGCATCCAGGCCGCCGAGCCCGTCCCCGATCCTGCTCCCGTGCAGGTGGATGGGATCGTCGCCGAGGCGCTGGACCGGTGCCGGATGAAGGCGAACGCCCGGGGGATCACGCTGGCCGACGCCGGCGACCGCGGGCTCGGCGTCCTCGGGGACGAGGATCTGCTGCTGACCGCGATCCGCAATTTGCTCGAGAACGCCGTGGCCTACAGTCCCGAACGGACCCGGGTACTGGTAACCACGTGCCGCGAGGGTGACCGGGTGGAGATCAGCGTGGAGGACCAGGGGATCGGGATCCCGGAGCGGGACCTGCAACGGATTTTCGAGCGCTTCTACCGCGTCGACCCCGCCCGCTCGCGGGCGACGGGCGGGACCGGACTCGGCCTGGCCATCGTCAAGCACGTGACGGCCGCGCACGGCGGCGCGCTGACGGTCCGGAGCGTGGAGGGCGCAGGCTCTACGTTCACCCTTTCCCTGCCTCTGCGGAGTTGATATGCCGGCTCAGGTTCTGCCCAGCAGCGCGCGCCGAGGGCCCGCGCTCGTACGTTCGTCGGGAGGCACCCAAGTGACACGCGTGCTCGTGGTCGAGGACGAGGAATCGTTCAGCGACGCGATCTCCTACCTGCTGCGGAAGGAGGGCTTCGAGGTCGCGGTCTGCGCCACCGGCCCGGACGCGCTGAGCGCCTTCGACCGTACCGGCGCGGACCTGGTGCTGCTCGACCTCATGCTTCCCGGGCTGCCGGGCAGCGAGGTGTGCCGGGCGCTGCGCTCCCGGTCCAACGTGCCCGTGATCATGCTGACTGCCAAAGACAGCGAGATCGACAAGGTCGTCGGCCTCGAGCTTGGCGCGGACGACTATGTGACCAAGCCGTTCTCTTCCCGTGAGCTTGTCGCGCGGATGCGCGCGGTGCTGCGCCGTCGGGGCGAGACGGATGAGGTGACGACCGCATCGGCCATGGAAGCCGGGCCGGTCCGGATGGACGTCGATCGGCACGTGGTGACCGTCCG
Organism: Streptosporangiaceae bacterium; assembly: GCA_050014855.1. Taxonomy (GTDB): domain Bacteria; phylum Actinomycetota; class Actinomycetes; order Streptosporangiales; family Streptosporangiaceae; genus Bog-532. Next base: position 5,856 of record JBEKCN010000190.1, read on the forward strand.
CGGCGGCCAGGTCCAGCTTCCGCTCAAGGAGTTCGAGCTGCTGCAGGTCCTGCTGCGCAACGCCGACCGGGTGCTGACCCGGATGCAGCTGATTGACCGCGTATGGGGCGCGGATTATGTCGGCGACACCAAGACCCTGGACGTCCACATCAAGCGGCTGCGGGCCAAGATCGAAGTCGATCCGGCAAATCCGCGGCATATCGTGACCGTCCGCGGCCTCGGCTACAAGTTCGACTCGGCTGCCGCGTAAACGGGGCTGTGCGGGGCCGCCCGCTACGGGGTCGGCGAGGCGCTCGCGGAAGGCTGAGCTGATGCTCCCAGGGTCGGGGTCGGGGTCGCCGTACCGGCCGCGCCCGACTGCTTGATAGAAGTGGCCCGTGGAGGAGGCGGCGAGTAGGAGGAGTAGTACGACGTCCGTGCCTGCACGGGGACCGCCAGCGACAGCCCTCCCGCGTTCTGGAAGGTGAGGTCCACGGTGACCGCCTTCCCGCTGGCCAGCGCGCTGGTCAGATCGTGCAGCACGATCTGGGGCTCGGGGCCGCTCAGGTCGGCTGCTCCGTTTGCGGGCACGGTGACCGAGCCGCCCGTGATCTGCACGGACGTTGCCGTGCCGGGCGCGCTGACCGAGAGCAGCTTGTCGGCGCTGCCGGAGTCGTTGTACAGGTACAGGAACATGCTGGCCGAGCTGCCAGACGCCAGCAGCGTGTTGTTCCGGCCGCCGAGGACGAAGG
>JBEKCN010000191.1:0-6575 GCA_050014855.1 Streptosporangiaceae bacterium
TCCATCGCGCCACGGTGCGCGGAGATCTGCTTGCTGCCGAACTTGATCGCGAACACGCCCGCGCCCATGAACGCGTTTGCCTTGGCCGCGGCGTGCGCGAGGACATGCAGCATCACCCCGGCCAGCGCGATCGGCGCGCCGAAGCTCACCCCGATGGCCAGGATGCCCATGTGCTCGACGCTGGAGTAGGCCAGCAGCCGTTTCAGATCCCGCTGATCCAGCAGATACAGGGCGGCGAGGAGCAGCGACGCGACGCCGAAAGCCAGCAGCACGTCCCGCGGGAAGCCGCTGCCCAGGGTAGAGCTGGCGATCTGGAAGTAGCGCAGGATCGCGTAGAAGCTGACGGCGAGCAGGGACCCCGACAGCAGCGCCGAGACCGGCGACGGTGCCTCAGAATGCGCGTCGGGCAGCCAGGTGTGCACGGGGAACAGGCCGACCTTGGTGCCGAAACCCAGCACCGCCAGCATGAAGGCGAACCGGACGGGTGTGTGCGGGAGCCGGCTTCCGACCTGCAGGATCGTGCTCAGGGTGAGGTCATAGTGCTGGCCGAGGACCTGGGAACCGGCGAAGTAGGCAAAGATCGTGGCCAGCAGCGCCAGACCGAGCCCGGCGGAGGCGATCAGTACGTACTTCCAGGCGGCTTCCACAGCCGCCTCGCTGTTCTCGATCGCCACCAGCAGCGCCGAGACCACGGTCGTCACTTCAACAGCGATCCACAGCAGGGCCAGGCTGTTCATCATCGGCGCGACCAGCATGGACCAGCCGAACACGTTGAACAGCGCGTAGAACCTGGCCGTATAGCGGCGCCTGCTGGCGGGGTCTTCGCCCTCGGTTTCCTTCCGGACGTAGCCGACCGCATACACCGCCACCGCCGCGTACAGGAATCCTGTGGCCAGCATGAAGATGCCGCTGACCGCGTCCACCCGGAAATAGGAGACATAGCCGAGGGTGTGGTGAGCGACCGCCGGTGTCAGCGCGAGCACCAGGCCAAAACATGCGATACCCGAGACCATGGTGATCGCGGCCGCCAGGCGCGGCGGGGCCGCCAGCGACGCGATCGCCGCTGCGAACGGGACGATGACCAGGGCTAGTACGACGCCAAACACGGCCTACCCCCGCAGTCTGGTCAGGTCGGCGGTGGACAGCGACTCCGAGCGGACATGGTGGGCGCGGATCAGCATCCCGAAGACCACCACGGCGACCAGCAGGTCGAACAGGAACGCCGTCTCCAGGATCAGCGGCAGCTCCGCCGCGACGACCAGCGCGGCCAGCGAGATCGCGTTCTCCAGCGAAAAGAACCCGATGGCCTGGGAGGCGACGTCACGCCGGACGATCATCAGGCCGAACGAGACCAGGACCATCCCGCCCGCAATAGCCAGCGCGGTCGCCGGGGCGGCGGCTGAGTGGATCCCCAGCGAGTTGAAGCAGAAGAACCCGAGCGCAGCCAGCGCGATCGAGCCCAGCACGCTGTTGGCCACGCCCAGGGTGTAGCTTCCGGCGACCCCGGGCGCTTCGTCACGGCCCGTCCGGCCGAGCAGGCGGCGCACGACCAGCGGGACGGCCACCACCTTCAGGGCCGCCGACAGGCCGGCCAGCGCGTACAGGTCCGGGATTCCGCGGTCAGCGGCGATCACGATCGCCAGGACCGAGATCAGTGCGGATTGAGCGGCGTACAGCCGGATCTGGTCCCTGATCAGGGCCTGCCGCAGCATGCCGAACTCCAGCAGCAGCATCAACGCCGCGATCACGTTGGCGGCACCCTGGTAGACGCCCGGTGCCTGGACGGGATCCATCACCCACCCCCGAGATACAGCGTGAAGACGCCGAGCACGGCGAGCAGGAACGCCCCCGCCACAAATTCTGTGATCTTGAACAGCCTCAGCTTGGCGAACGAGTTGTCGATCACGGCGACGACACAGCCGAGGGCCGTGGCCTTGGCCAGCAGGGCCACGATAGCCAGCAGTACGGAACCGACGTGCTGGCTGGAAGCCAGGCCCCAGGGGGCGAGGAACACATTAACGAGGATCGTGTAGAGGATGAGCTGCTTCAGCTCCGATCCCCACTTCAGCAGGGCAAGATACGGCCCGGAGTGCTCGAACGGCCGGGCCTCGTCGATCATCCCGAATTCGTTCGTCCCGGAGTGCGTCTCGACCGGGATCCGGGCGGTCTCGGCCAGGATCACCATGAACAGCGCCGCGGACGCGAGCAGGTGCGCGGGCCGCACGATCTGCGCGGCCGACGACCTGACCGTGGCCGCCAGGGCGTACGGCAGGTCGGTCCCGGTCAGCAGGGCCACCGAGAACACCACGAACAGCACCACCGGCTCGGTGATCGCGGAGAACGTCTTCGCCCGGCTCGCGCCGAGCTGCGCGTACGGGCTGCCGGTTTCCAGTGCGGCCGTAGCGACCAGGAAACTGGCCAGCGAGAGCAGGAACCCGCCGCCCAGGATGTCGCCCATGTAGCCGAGCGGCAGCCCGTACGTGGTCAGCACGGGGATCAGCAGCGGGATCGTGAGGTAGGCCGCCACCGCGACCACCGGCGCGGCCAGGAAAAACCAGCCGGCCCCCTGCGGGGCCAGCGCTTCCTTCCGGAACAGCTTGGCCAGATCGTAATAGGGCTGACGTATGCGCGGGCCGGTCCGGCCCTGCAGCCGCGCCTCGATCCGCGCGATCACGCCCGACACGCCGGGCGCGGCTACTGCGATCGTCAGGACCTGCAGTAGCTGTATGACCGGGATCGGGAGGGCCGCACTCATCGCGCGGCCCTGGGATCATCGCCGGGACGTTCGCTGCTTTCCTCCATCGCTGTGGCCTCCTACACCCAGACGGCACAAATGCTCGAACAGGGGGTAGAGGCCATCAGCGCGGCCGGAGCCGGCGGTTATGGCGAGCCTCATCGCCAAGCGGTCATTGTCTCCTAGGTGATCTGCGGGCCGCAAGCCGACCCGCCTCCGGCCGGCTCCGGCGTGCCGAATATCCGCCAGTAGAGATCCGGACCGTAGCTGGTCGACAGCGGCTCGCCCGGAAGCAGCCGGAATGTCCGCTGGCCGTCGTCCCGGCGCTCGGGACGCAGAAACAGCGCCGAGTCCCCTTTGCCGGTGTAAAGGCTGTGGGCCAGGCCGAAAAGATGCGTGACGAAAAACACTCTGATGCCGGAGTCGAGAAGGGCCCGGATGATCTGACGGGCGATCTCAGATCCCTCCTGCTCATTCGTCGATGCGAACGATTCGTTGCCCAGCAGCAGGCCGCCGGGGCTTATCTCCCCGGCGATGTCACGCATCCGGCTCAGCTCCTCGTCCAGCTTGCCCTTTTCCATCGCACTGTCTTCTTCGCGCTTGAAGTGCGTAAAGACGCCGGTGCTGATGCTCGCGGTGAAGGATTCCGCAGCGACGAACATGCCGCACTGCATCATCAGCTGGGCCACGCCGACGCTGCGCAGGAACGTGGATTTGCCGCCCTGGTTCGCGCCCGTGATCATGACGAGCCGCTGGCCGTCCGCCTCCACGTCGTTGCCGACCGCACGGCCTTCGAGCCGCAGGCTCAGTGCGGGGTCGTACAGGCCGCGCGCGGTGAGCCCGAGCTTGTCCGCCGGTAGCGGGACGGGGACGCACACCGGCTCGCCCGCGCCGACCAGGGACTGACGCAGGTTCAGGCAGCCGATATAGAAGGCGAGCTCGGCACGGAGCATGGTGAAGAAGGCGAGGATGTGATCATTGGACTGGGCCAGGGCGTTGGCCGTCGCGTTGAGCCCCCGGGAGCGCAGATCTGACAGGGCCTGCTGACCGGCTTGGTCACGGTCCGCAACCGAGAAGCTGAAGCCCGGCTGGCCGCCGACAGCAAGGCGGTCCCGCCAGCTCTGGCCGCGCAGTTTGCGCAGTACGTAACCGGCGCCTTTGTTGCCCCGGCCAAGCCCGGCGCTGATCAGCGTTCCCTTCCGGAACCCCAGCTCCTTCAGATGATCTTCTACGGTCTGCAGGTACTGATCGTCCAGCTCTTCGGCGAGCACGCGGAAGAGCCGGGTGAAGCCCTCCGACTCGAAGCTCCCGGCGTGCTGAGCAGCGACCGCGCGCAGCTGCTTCAGCATGCCGGTAAACATCTCCAGCACTTGCACGGACCGGTAAAGGACCGAATCAGGGGACTTGCTCAGCAAGCCGAAGAAAGCTCTCCTTTCGGTCGCGATGGCCACGACGGCGAGGTCGTAGAGCTGCCGCACCACGTCGGGCTGCCGGATGGCGTCGGCCAGGATGTGCTGCCGGTAAGTGATCGCTTCTGTGCTGGACAGGCTGTGCAGCACGGTCTGCCTGGCCGTGCCCAGGAGGAAGTCATCCCCGGCGGCCATCGCCGTCCATAGGGTGTCGAGCTCCAGATCCTGAACGAGAGCGTGCTCGCTGGCCGACAAATCATGGGCCGGGTCGATGTCACGGTCCCGGTACATCAGGAAGGCCTTCACGCTGCGATCCGCTCCTTCAGCCGCTTAGCGGTGAGGCCGTATTTCTCGGCGATCGCAGCCGCGTACGCCAGCCCGTCGGCCGGCTTGCGGACGACTTTAAATGTCCGCTCCGCTGGATTGTCGGGGACAATCGCGGCGACCATGCTCACGCAGGCCTCATTCAGGGAGGCGAGCTCGTCGATGAACGTCACGTACACACACAGCAGGCCCTCCTGCGTCAGCCGGCGAAGGATCTCCGAACCCAGGAAGGAGGCGTCTTCCAGCGTGGTGGAGGCGAAGCTCTCGTTCATGACGACGATGCTGCTGCCGGTGGCGTCCCGCAGGACGTCGTGAATCCGGATAAGCTCATCTTCGAGCTTGCCCCGCAGATTCTGCAGATTCTCTTCTTTCTCGAAGTGAGTGAAGATGCGGTCGGGCAGGAAGAGCCGAGCTGAATTGCCGGGCACCGGCAGGCCGAGACTGGCCAGGTAGTGCAGCTGGCCGAACATGCGGGCGAATGTGGTCTTGCCACCTTGGTTGGGGCCGGTGACGACGATGGCGCGTTCAGGACCGCCGAGCTGAAAGCTGTTGCAGACGACGGCCATGCCGTCACTAGCCAATTTACTGGCTAGTGCGATATCAAAGGCGTCTTCCGCATCGACATGTTTAGAGACTGCGCTGACCGCTGGGTAACAGAATTTTAGGCCTGCCGACTTCATCGGGCGGATGTAGTCGAGGTACGCCAGGTAAAACTGAACCTCGCGGTCGAAGGTACGAAGCGTCTCATCGACATAGCGGTCATGCCGCTGGCAGAAGTCGCTAAGTTCCCGGAAAATCCCGGGATAAAGCTTGGCGACGAGTTCCAGTATTTGCGCCTCAACGTGGTCCATGTCGGCCAGGGTACGGAACTGTATCCGGTAATCCTTGACGCCCCCCTGCTTGAACTTCGCGAACGTCTTCTGCACGTCCGCACCGTAATCCTCTTCTTCCGCATACCTGGTGACCCTGACCTTGGACCCACGGATATGAACGCAGTAGCGCACCTCGGCGAGCCTGGCCATCAGGTCACGCGCTTCGTTGACCGTCTGCTTAAATTCGCCGGACCGGGTATAGCCGTCGAGGTATCCGCGAAGAGAAAGCAGGCCGGCTGACCGCGGCTCGAGCTGCTGGCACCGCTCAGCGAAGGCCGAGGTGGCGCGGCAGTAGATATCCACCGCGTCCAGGAACCAGCGCTGCCGCTGATACATATAACGCAGCTTGCCGGCCTGCGCGAGACATTGCCGCATGGCGTCCATACTGCGCGCATACTTTTCTACGGCAGTACGCACGTCCGCATCCTGAAGATCACGCAGTACCTGATGGCGGTAATTGACCGCCGATGCACTGTGCAACGACGTCAGAAAGTACCGCGCAAGCCCATACTGCTCTCGGCCGAAAGCCATGGATTTCCTGACCTGATCCAGGTTCAGATCAGCGAAGAATGGCGGCTCGGCCGGTTCGACAGCCGCAGCGTAGTCGGCTGGCTGCTCGAATAGTATGCTCTGAAAAGGCATGCCCACCTGCTTCCACCGGTAACTGCCCGGTAGAAGCCATCAGCCAATTCGGCGGTTCAGGCGGGCTTCATCGCCTGCAGCTATCTTACCGTCCCTGCGATTTCCCGGGGGAATCTAGGGGGTGGCCCGCCGCCGGGGACGCGATTCCCGGGCCGCCAGCGCCGACATAAACGCGGCCAAGCCGCGCCGGTCCGCCCGGTCACTGCGGTCCTCAGCATCGGTGAGCATGCTGACCGTCAGTCCGTCGGTCTCGCCCCTCGGATCGCACGTGGTGCACATTAATCGGCGCCTGCTGTTCGGCAGCCGGGGCACGAGGCCAACTGGACGCGGTACCACCGGAACAAACCTCACATGCAAGAGACAGGTACCCGCGCCACAGTATGCGCAGCAGCCAACGGCCGTCTGGGCCATGCTGGTCATCGGCACGGTCGTCGCGCACTCCAGGCAGTTCATGGGAAACCTTCCTGTTCCTAGACCCTGCTGGCTTATTCGGCGGCACGCCGCGGCGCTTCCGGAGTAGCGGCGCGCCTGTAGTTCATGATCTTTTGTGCGGTCGCCTTGCCTCTCGTGTTGCCCCTTGCCTGGCCGCAGAAT
>JBEKCN010000192.1:0-6569 GCA_050014855.1 Streptosporangiaceae bacterium
CAGCTCCAACGCTGCGCTGCTGCTCCCGGTGTCCGGCGACGGCGGGCTGCTCGCCACCGATTCCCGGTATGAGCTGGCCGCCGCTCGGGACGCGCCGGACCTGGAGCTGATCGTCGGACGGTTCATCGAACGGCTGCTGGCCGGGCAGATGTCCCGCCGCGGGATGGGCCGGGTCGCCTTCGAGGCCCACGAGATGACCGTGGATCGCCACGGGAGCCTCGCCCGCAGCGCGGAAGGCGTCCAGTTGGTCCCGTTCGGGCCCGGGATCGAGGACCTGCGCATGGTCAAGGACGCGAGCGAGATTGCGCTGCTCGCCACCGCCTGCCGGATCACCGCCCAGGCGTTCGCGGACGTGCTGCCGCGGCTCCGGCCCGGGCTCAGCGAGCGGGCCCTGGCCGGGGCGCTGGACCACCGGATGGCCGAGCTGGGCGCGGAGCGGCCTGCGTTCGACACGATCGTGGCCAGCGGGCCCAACGGCGCGATCCCGCACCACGCCCCGTCCGACCGGCCGCTGCGGCGCGGTGACCTGGTCACGATGGACTTCGGCGCCTGCTACGCCGGCTACCACGCGGACATGACCCGGACCGTGCTGCTCGGCGAGCCGGCCGTCTGGCAGCAGGAGATCTACGAGCTGGTCGCCGCGGCCCAGCAGGCCGGGTGGGCCGCGGCCCGGCCCGGAGCGGCGCTGCGCGACGTGGACGCGGCGGCCCGGGAGGTCATTTCCGGAGCCGGCCACGGTGAGCATTTCCAGCACGGTCTCGGGCACGGCGTCGGCCTGGAAGTCCACGAGGCGCCGCTGATCGGGTACGGAAGTGCGGGTAAACTAGGGGTTCGTGTTCCGGTAACCGTCGAGCCCGGTGTCTACCTACCCGGCCAAGGCGGCGTCCGGATCGAGGATGTCCTTGTCGTGGGGGCCGGTGTGGCCGCTGCTGGAGACCAGGCGCCAGCCGCCCAGACTCTTACGACAACCACTAGAGAACTGATCGCCCTGTGACGGGCGGCATGCGCGCGCGGGAGAGACGGCAGACGTGGCCACGACGAACGATCTGAAGAACGGCATCACCCTGAACCTCGACGGCAACCTGTGGACCGTCGTCGAGTTCCAGCACGTGAAGCCCGGCAAGGGTGGCGCTTTCGTGCGCACCAAGCTCAAGAACGTTATGTCCGGCAAGGTCGTCGACCGGACCTTCAACGCCGGCGTCAAGGTGGACGTCGCCAACGTCGACAAGCGGGAGATGCAGTACCTGTACCGGGAAGGCGAGGACTTCGTCTTCATGGACACCCAGGACTACGACCAGCCCCGGGTGCCCGCGGTCACCGTCGGCGACGCCGCCAACTACCTGCTCGAGGAGCAGCTGGTGACGGTGGCGTTCAACGACGGTCTGCCGCTGTACGTCGACCTGCCCGCGGCCGTGGAGCTGACCGTCAGCGCGACCGAGCCCGGCCTGCAGGGCGACCGCTCCACCGGCGGCACCAAGCCGGCCAAGCTGGAGACAGGCGCCGAGGTCCACGTCCCGTTGTTCATCTCCACCGGCGAGAAGGTCAGGGTCGACACGCGGACCGGCCAGTACCTCGGCCGCGCCTGATGCCCGGCCGGACGGCAGACGGCTTGAGCACCGACGGGAGCTTCCGTGGCCGCCCGTAGCAAGGCCCGCAAGCGTGCGCTGGACCTGCTGTTCGAGGCTGAGGTGCGCGGCGAGCCGGTCTTCGCCCTGATGGAGGAGCGCTCGTCGCTGGGCGCGGACGGCGGCCCGCCGGTCCCGGAGTACGCCACCGAGCTGGTTCGCGGCGTGCAAGCCCACCGGGACCGGATCGACGAGCTGCTGTCCTCCCACGCCGAAGGCTGGACCCTGGACCGCATGCCGGCCGTGGACCGCAACGTCCTGCGGATCGGCGCCTACGAGCTGCTCTGGGCGGATGACGTACCCGACAAGGTGGCCATCAGCGAGGCGGTCGAGCTGGCCAAGGAGCTGTCCACCGATGCGTCGCCGTCGTTTGTCAACGGCCTGCTCGCGCGGCTGCTCGCCCTCAAGCCTGGGCTCTAGGCCGCGGCGAAGCGCACGCGCAGCCCGGACTTCCGGATCACCGAGAAGAACCACAGCGCCGACAGGGCCGCGCCGACCACCACGGCGCCGGTGGTGACCGCCGTGGTGAGCAGCAGGAACAGCGTCATCGGCTCGGTGACCATCATCACCGAGAAGCCCACGGTCATCAGGAAGAACAGGCCCGCCCAGAACCACGTGGCGCCCTGGAAAAAGCGGTGCAGCGCGGGGTGGTGCGTCGACGGCTGGCGGAGCGCGACGACCTCCGCGGCCAGCTGTGCGATCAGCGGCTTGCGGGTCGGGGCCGTCCGCGCGAACAGCAGCGCCATGGCGAGATTGGCCAGCGGGAACTGCAGCAGGAAGAAGAACACGTTGCCGGTGCTGACCACCACGAGGGCCTGCACCGTCATCACCAGGGCAGTGATCGTGACCAGGCCCGGCACGCTGCCGGTGACGACCTTGCGCACCAGGGCGGTCAGCCACAGCACAGCCGCGGCCGCGATCATCGCCGCGTTTCGGCCGGCGAGTTCCTGACCGATCACGTAACCGACTCCTGGCAGCCCGACCGATTCGGTCAGGTTCCAGGCCACCGTGCGCAGGAGCCGTCCGGGGCGCGGCAGCTCGAGGTGCTCAGCCATGGCGTTGAGAATACGGGCTGAGCCTAAAGGCAACCCCCATATCGCATTAAGGTGTCCGAAGTCCGTCATAAATCGGCCACTGAGCTCGGGAAAGCTCGCCAGAAAGAATTCCGGGGCGTGGCGGCGGCGATTTACTGGTAGGGGGTCCTGGGCCGCCGTCCTGGGCTGTAGCTCGCGACCAGCCGTAATTGTCGGTGCGCGGCACTACATTGAAGTCATGTCGCGAGGAGGCGGGGCTGTGGGCGGGGAGACACGCGGGGAGACACGCGGGGAGACACTGGGCCGGCGTGATGCCGCGCGCGCGTCCGTGGTCTGGGACGTGCTGCGCGGCGTGCTCGCGGCGCGGACCGCCGACACCGGCCGGGACCGGCTGGACGTCATCGACGCGGGCGGCGGCACCGGCGGCTTCGCCGTGCCGCTGGCCGCCCTGGGTCATTCGGTCACGGTGGTGGACCCGAGCCCGGACTCGCTGGCCGCCGCGCAGCGCCGCGCGGCCGAGGTGGACGTGCGGATCAGCGCCGTCCAGGGGGAGGCGGCCGGACTCGACACGGTCGTGGGGGAGCAGGCTGGTGACCTCGTGATCTGCCACAGCGTCCTGGAGTACGTCGAGTCGCCGGCTGACGCGCTGGGCGCGATCGCCCGGGTGCTGCGGCCCGGTGGCACCGTGAGCGTGCTGGCCGCCAGCGTCGCCGCCGCCATCCTGCACCGCGCCGTCTCCGGCCGGTTCGCCGACGCCCGCGCGCTGCTGGACCACGCCGCCGGGGCGAATCCGGCGGCGGCGGAGGTGAGCCCGCGGGCCTTCACGCTGCCCGGGCTGACCGCGCTGCTCGAGGGGGCGGGGCTGCAGCCCGGAGCCGCCCACGGCGTGCAGGTCTTCGCGGACCTGGTGCCGAGCGTCCTCGTCGACGCCGATCCGGGCGCCGCGGAGGCGCTGCGTTCCCTGGAGACGGCCGCCGCGACCTATCCGCCGCTGCGCGACATCGCCGCCAAGCTGCACATGCTCGGGCGCCGCTGAGACCATGAGATGACCGGCCCGGGGAGTTTTGCGGAGCCCGGCAGCACCGGGCCCGGCGATACCCAGCCCGACGACGCGGGCTGCCACATCTTGCACGCGGACATGGACGCCTTCTACGCCAGCGTCGAGATCCGGGACCGGCCGGAGCTGGCCGGCCAGCCGGTGATCGTGGGCTCACCCAGCGGGCGCAGCGTCGTGCTGTCCGCCTCCTACGAGGCCCGGAAGTTCGGCGTCCGGTCCGCGATGCCCGCCACCCGGGCCCGGCGGCTGTGCCCGCAGGCGGTGTTCATCCCGCCCCGGCGTTCCGTCTACAGCGAGGTGTCCAAGCAGGTCATGGCGGTGTTCCGGTCGGTCACGCCGCTGGTGGAGCCGCTCGCCCTGGATGAGGCCTTCCTGGACGTGGCCGGCGCGCAGCGGCGGCTGGGCTCCCCGGCGTGGATCGGTGCGGCGATCCGGCGGCAGGTCGAGGCGGAGCAGGGCGTGACCTGCTCGGTCGGCGTGGCGCCCAGCAAGTTCGTGGCCAAGATCGCCTCCGCGCGGTGCAAGCCCGACGGGATGCTGATCGTCCCGCAGGACGGCGTGCTCGACTTCCTGCACCCGCTGCCGGTGTCCGCGCTGTGGGGGGTGGGCGAGCGTACCGGGGAGACCCTCGCCCGGCTCGGGCTGCGGACCGTGGGTGACATTGCTCACGCCCCGCTGGCCGCGCTGCAGCACAACCTGGGCGGCGCCGTCGGCTCGCACCTGTCCGCACTGGCCTGGGGCCGCGACCACCGCGCGGTGACCCCGCACGCCCCGGACAAGAGCATCGGGGCCGAGGAGACCTTTCCCACTGACGTCAGCGACCCGGACGTGATCCGCCGCGAGCTGCTCCGGCTGTCCGAGCGGACCGCACGCAGCCTGCGCGAGGCCGGCTGCGTGGCCCGGACGGTGACGGTGAAGCTCCGGCTGGCCAATTTCACAACGATCACCCGCTCCCGGACACTCCCCGAGCCCACCGATCTCGCCCGTAAGATCTACGCCGTCGCGTGCGCCCTGCACGAAGGCTCCGGGCTCGACCGGCGGGCCCGGCTCCGGCTGGTGGGCGTGCGTGCGACCGGGCTGGCTCCCGCCGCGGCGGCCGCTACCCAGCTGGCGTTTGGTGACCGGCCCACCGGCTGGCGCGAGGCGGAGCAGGCCATGGACCGGATCGCCGCGCGGTTCGGCACCGGCACGGTCCGGCCGGCCGCGCTGGTCGAGGACGATGCTGGTGGCGGCGCATCACGGGGGGATGGCTGACCATGCGAACCCGGTGTCAGGATGACCGGGGGGTACGTGTGAATCGGGCAGGCAGGAGCGCGATTGTGTCCAGAGCCGGCCGCTCTTCCACGGGGCCCGTTCCGGCTCGTATTCTGGAGGTAGATCCGGGCACGCCGGTGGGAGTCACCGGGCCCCGGGTCCTGCGCGCAAGGTTCCATGGGAGGCGTCGTGCCGCTCTCTGAGCATGAGCAGCGTCAGCTCGAGCAGATCGAGCAGGCGCTTTACAGTGAGGATCCAAAGTTTGTGCACACGGTCCGCTCCAGCGATCCGCGGGTGCACTACAAGCGCCGGGCCTACCAGGCCGCCGCCGGATTCGTGCTGGGTGTCGGACTGCTTCTCGGCGGGGTCATATCTCAGTACATCTGGGTGGGTGTCGCTGGCTTCAGCGTCATGCTCGTCTGCAGTCTGTGGGCCCTGACCAGCTGGCGGCACATCAGCGGGATGTCGGCGACGGCGCCTTTCGGCGCCGCCCGGCCGAAGCGCAAGGGACGCGTCCGCCGTTCCCGCGCGGAGCGGCGCGCGGCCGGCCGTCCCCCCCGCGCGGCCCCGCAGGGCATGATGGAGCGCCTCGAGGAGCGATGGCGGCGCCGTCAGGAAGGCGGCTGACGGATACCGCGGACCTGGTCCGGCTCCGCCAGGCCCGCGACCAGATGGACCGGGACTACGCCGAGCCGCTCGACGTCGCGGCACTGGCGCGCACGGCCCTCATGTCCCCGGGGCATTTCTTCCGCAGCTTCCGCTCTGCCTTCGGTGAGACCCCCTATAGCCACCTGATGACCCGCCGTATCGAGCGCGCCAAGGCGCTGCTCCGGCGCGGTGACCTGACCGTCACCGACGTCTGCTTCGCCGTCGGCTGTACCTCGCTCGGCTCGTTCAGCTCACGGTTCACCGAGCTGGTCGGCGAGAGCCCGAGTTCCTACCGGGCCCGCCGCCACGACTGGGGTGCCGCCATCCCGGCCTGCTTCGCCAAGATCGCGACCCGCCCCGTGCGCCCCCCGCGGTCTAACCTGGCCCGGGGTCGTTTACGGGGTCGCGCCGCCAGAGACGGGGCCGCCACCGGCCGGACCGGGCCCGGGCGGCGGCGTCGGCCAGCTGGGCGAACCCGGCCCGGACGGGCGGGAACGCGGAGGCCGGGAAGAGCCGGGCCCGCCAGCGGGTCCGGCGGTCCGCCGAGGCCGTCAGCCCGCGCCGGATGACGACCAGATCGCCGCGGCCGGGCTGGTCGGCGCCCGGCGTGCTGGCGTAACGGGCTCGCTCCTCCGCGAGGGCGGCCCGGCTCAGCGCTGCCGCAGCCGGCGGCGTGAGGCAGGCCTCGTTCGCGACCCGCCGTGCGACCGCCCGTGGTGACTCGTTCGGCCGCGGCCGGACGCGGTAGTCGGCGAGGTCGTCGAGCACCTCCCGCCAGATGGCGTGCGTCCGGTCTGCCTCCCCCCCGCGCAGGAGCCGGCTCTGTCGCCGGACGGACCGGGCGGCCCGCGGGGCAACGGCCACCACGGCCAGCAGGGCCAGCACGGCGAAGCCGAGCGGTCCCCAGGGGAAGCCGGTCCCCGCGGCGCCGGCGCCGGCCCCGGTACCCTC
>JBEKCN010000193.1:0-6568 GCA_050014855.1 Streptosporangiaceae bacterium
TCGACTCGCCGACGGTCGGGGCGCCGCTGAGGTCGTCCAGCAGTTCGAGCACTTCGTCCGGGGAGAGGTCTTCCATCTCGGCGGCGAACTCGGGCGGGACGATCGCCGCCAGGCGCTCCCCGTCCTCGGTCAGGTAGACGATCTGGCCACGAGCCGCCGCACGCGCGGCGGCCGCGATCTCGCTGGGAGCCTGGTCGAGCGGAATCTCGCGCACGCGCCGAATGTATGCGCAGGAGAACCCGCGTGGCGAGATACGCGCCGGAGCAGCACCGGCGGGAGAAGCGCTGACGAGCCTGTGCTTCGTGGTGGGAGACACGCCTGCCCGATCCTAGTCAGGCGAGCCCGGCGCTGGGATAACTGCTTCGGTTTCGCGAAGAACGTCCACAGACGTTGTTCTGGCGCGCCCACGGGCAAAGCCGCGTTGTGCGCTCAGGACGCCGATCCCGAACGAATCGGACTTCTTGATCGCCCCGGGGAGCCGCGCGCCTGCTAGCGCACCCAGGTTTTGCATTGCCTCGACACAGACCGTCACAGATTGGCTGGCACAGCTATCTGACTGCCGCGGGCAACCCGTCGTCGTCGAAGAAACGCTGTATCTCGCACGGCCGGTCCCGGCGAGGACCTGTTCGCGCTGTGGCATCGCACGCCGCCGGAGACCGGGCTCTGGGTGCCGGCGCCGGTCTGAAAAGCTTCGGCTATGAGCGCGAGCCGTCATGAACACCCGAATCTGGGACCGCCGGAGCTGATCGAGGTAGCGGACGGCGTCTTCGCCTACGTCCAGCCCGACGGATCGTGGTACATCAACAACACCGGCTTCGTCGTCGGCCCCGCGTCGGTGATCAGCGTTGACGCCTGCTCGACCGAGCGCCGCACCCGTGCCTATCTCGACCGGATCGCCACCGTGAGCAAGGCCCCGGTCAGCATGCTGATCAACACGCACCACCACGGCGACCACACCTACGGCAACTCGCTGTTCGGCCCGGCCACGATCATCGCCCAGGAAAAATGCCGGGACGAGATGATCGCGTTCGGCCCGCCCGGTAACACCGGCATCTGGGAACCGGTGGACTGGGGTGAGGTGACGCTCGCGCCGCCCACCCTCACGTTCGCCGACCGGGTGCGGCTATGGTCGGGCGACCGCCCGCTCGAGGTGAGCTACGTCGGTCAGGCGGCGCACACAGGCAACGACAGCCTGGTGTGGCTCCCGGAGCAGGAGGTCCTGTTCTGCGGTGACCTGCTGTTCAACGGCGGCACCCCGTTCCTGCTGATGGGCTCGGTCAAGGGCGCGATCGACGTGCTGACCAACGTGGTGGCGCAGATCCCGGCCCGGGTCATCGTGCCCGGGCACGGCGCGCCGTGCGACCACGAACTGATCGGCACGGTGGTCGGCTACCTGGAATTCGTCCTGGCCACTGCGCAAAAGGGGATCGACGCGGGCCTGTCACCGCTGGAGACGGCCCGCCAGACCGATCTGGGCGAGTACGACGGCTGGCTGGACCGCGAGCGCATCGTCGGCAACCTGCACCGCGCCTGCGCGGACCTCGGTGCGTCCGGCGGGGTTGACGTGATCACGGCCCTGACCGACATGGTCGCGTACAACAGCGGCCAGCCCTTGTCCTGCTTCGCGTAGGTGCGGCTCACCCCGCGGCTGCGGGTCCTGCTCGCGTTCGTGTGCGCCCTCGTCCTGGTGGACACGGTCTTCTTCACGGCCCTGACGCCGTTGCTGCCGCACTACGCCAGCGCGGACGGGCTGTCGAAGGCGGGTGCCGGGCTGCTGGTCGCCGCCTACCCCCTCGGC
Organism: Streptosporangiaceae bacterium; assembly: GCA_050014855.1. Classification (GTDB taxonomy): domain Bacteria; phylum Actinomycetota; class Actinomycetes; order Streptosporangiales; family Streptosporangiaceae; genus Bog-532. The sequence continues at coordinate 1,799 of JBEKCN010000193.1, forward strand.
ACCCTGGTCGGCTCCCTGCCGGGCGGGGTGCTCACCGCGCGGCTGGGCGACCGGCCCGTGGTCCTGCTCGGGCTGGTGCTGATGAGCGCGGCCACACTGATCTTCGGCTGGTCGTCGGCTCCGGTGGTGCTGGACACCGCGCGTTTCGTGCAGGGGATGGCCGGCGCGTGCACGTGGGCGGCCGCCCTGGCCTGGCTGGCCCGGGCGGCCCCGGCGGAACGGCGCGGTGAACTCCTCGGCGTCGCGTTCGGCGCCGCCGTGGTCGGGGCGCTGCTGGGCCCAGTGGTCGGCACCATCGCGGCCCGGGCCGGAACCGGGCCGGCCTTCAGCGGCGCCGCGGTGCTGGCCGCGGGACTGATGGCGGTGGCGTTCATCGTTCCCCGCCCGGACCGGGCCGAACCGCAGCGGCTGCGGGAGGCGTGGCCCGCGATCCGGGACCGCCAGGTCGGCGCCGGAATGTGGCTGACCATGCTCGCGGGGCTGGGCTTCGGGGTGCTGGATGTGCTCGCGCCGTTGCGGCTGAGCCGGCTGGGGGCCGGGGCGATCGTGATCGGCGCGACCTTTCTGGCCGAGGCGGCCATCGAGGCGGTCCTGTCCCCGCTGGCCGGCCGGCTGTCGGACCGGCGCGACCCGCTGGTCCCGGTCCGTCTCTCGCTGGCCGTGGGCGTGGCCGTCAGCTTGCTGGCGCCCGAGCTCCGCTCCGCCGCGTGGCTGGTGGCCCTGCTCATACTGGGCATGCCGGCCTTCGGCACGCTCTTCACCCCGGCTATGGCGCTGCTCAGTGACGGCGCGCAGCGGCTTCAGGTCAACCAGGGGCTGGCCTTCGGGATGACCAACCTGGCCTGGGCGGCGGGGCAGGCCGTCGCCGCGGCCGGCAGCGGAGCGCTGGCCCAGGCGACGTCGGATATCGTGCCGTACTCGCTGCTCGCCGCGGCGTGCCTGGCGAGTTTGATCTTCCTGTGGCGAGGAGGCCGATCCCGGGCCGCCGACATGTCATGAGCAAAAATGCTCTTGACTCATTACTGCGTGGTTGACTACCGTCGCCGGGGGTAGGTCGCTCATCGACATCAGGAGGCGCAGTGGTGAAGGCCACGCGTGCCGTCCGGTCCGGCCCGGCGGGCGCGGGTCTGGCCCTCGCTGTGCTGTCGGCGGCGACGTTCGGCACGTCGGGCACGTTCGCCTCCGGGCTGATCCGGGCGGGCTGGAGCCCGGCCGCGGCCGTGATCATCCGGATCGCCATGTCGGCGCTGATCCTCACCGTTCCCGCTCTTATCCAGTTGCGTGGCCGGTGGGGCCTGCTGCGCCGCGCCGCGCCCCGGGTAGCCGTCTACGGGCTGCTGGCGGTGGCCGGCTGCCAGCTGTTCTACTTCAACGCCCTGCAGCGGATACCGGTCGGCGAGGCGCTGCTGCTGGAATACCTCGGCGCGGTACTGGTGGTCGGCTGGGCCTGGCTGCGGCACGGCGAAAGGCCGCGGCGGCTGACCGTCACCGGCGCGGTCTTGGCGATCGCGGGGCTGGTGATGGTGCTCAACCTGACCGGGACGGCCCACATCGACCCCATTGGGGTGATGTGGGGCCTGCTGGCGGCGGCCGGCCTCGCCGTCTACTTCGTGCTGTCGGCATCCGTGGAAGAGCCGCTCCCCCCAATCGTCATGGCCTGGGCGGGTATGTGCGTCGGGGCGGCTGCGCTGGGCCTGCTTGGCCTGGCCGGCGCGCTGCCGATGAGGGCTACGGCGGCCGATGTCGTCTTCCTCGGCCACCGGGTCAGCTGGCTGGTGCCGGTGCTCGGGCTCTCGCTGGTGGCCGCGGTGATCGCCTACGTGGCCGGCATCGGGGCGGCCCGGCGGCTGGGAGCCAAGCTGGCCTCCTTCATCGGCATGACCGAGGTGCTGTTCGCCATCGTGTTCGCGTGGCTGGCGCTGGGCCAGCTGCCGTCGCCCGTCCAGTTCCTGGGCGGCGCGTTCATCCTGGCCGGGATCGCGCTGGTGCGCGCCGGGGAACGGCCACCCGCCCGGCCCGCCAATGACCGCCCGGTGGCCAGCGCGGCCCAGTCGTATGAGCCGAGCCGCACCTAGGTCTGCGGGATGGAGACGGCGCCGCCGCCGGCTATTTCGGCGGCAGGCTGCGGGCGTGCGCGACGCCCCGTGCCACCCAGCGGCGCAGGTCGTCGTCTTCGGAGCACACGCTGACGTCGACCAGGATCCAGCCCCTCATCGGGCGGCCGCTCATATCGAACGGGCGCGTCCCGGGCTCGGCCAGCAGCGCAGCCTGCTCTCCGGGATCGGTGTGGACCAGCAGGCCATCGCCGTACACCCCAACCGCCATATGGCCGCCGACCAGGACAGCGAGGCCGCCGAACATCTTCTTCTCAGTCCGTCCTGGCTCGTCGCCAAGCATGTCCAGCAGCCGGGCGGCCAGCCCTTCGTCATACGCCACAGCCGCATAATCCCACGTGGCAGGGACCGGCGGACGCGGAGATCCACTGGCCCAGCCTCGACGAGTCCCCGTATGCGGGGCAGATCTGGGCCATCGATAGCAGATGCTGTCGGAGTTCGAGAAGAGCCCGACGGCCGCTGATTGAGCGACCAGCTCGCCGGGCGGAACCTGCCCAAGACGGGCACCGTCGAGGAGCTCACCGAACGCCTGATCGAGGATGACAAGAAGTAAGCCGCCCGGCAACAGCGGCGGCACAACGAACGCCGGGCGCAGCGGGAGCGTTACCGGCGGATGTAGCGGGCAGATTGGTTCAGCGGCGCCAGCGGCGCAGGAGGGCACGCCGCCGGCCGGTTACGGTGCTCGCAGCCAGGGTCCCCAGAACCGTCATCCCGGCCGGGGCATCGGCCGGCGGGCCGAGGTAGACGGCGGCCGGCGGCAGCGCAGCCGCGTCGCCAGCCTCGCTGCCCATGGCGGCGGTCGTCGCATCGCAGACCGTGAGCCGCGGGGCGGCGTGGTCGCGGCAGTAGGCCAGGTCGGCCGCGCCGAAGCGGAGGGAAAGCGGACCGAGACCGCACCCAGCTTCTGCACGGCCAGGTGCAGGCTGGCCATCGGCTCGCCGCCGCCGAGCACGAAGGCCACCCGATCGCGGGACCGGACGCCGAGGCTGGCCAGGGCCCGGGCAAGCTGGCTCGTCCGTGCGTCCCACTGCCCGTAGGTCAGCGGCGAGGCACCGCCCACGGCACGATGGCGCGGATAACGGTCCGCCGCCCAGGTCAGCATCCGCGCTCCGTCCATCGCGATCCCCGCTCAGCTCCTTATGATATGAACAGGACCATCCGAAACGGATTGTTATGAACGTATGAGTAGGATGCGCGCTGTGTCAACCGGGCGGCTGTCGATCACTTCCTACGTCGTGCTCGGGATGATCGGCCTGCGCGGGCCGTCCACCCCGTACGACCTGAAGCGGGGTATCGGCCGTTCCGTCGGCTACTTCTGGCCTTTCCCGCACGCGCAGCTGTACGCCGAGCCGGAACGGCTGGAGCGGATGAACCTGCTGGCCGTCGAGTCAGAGGACGGCGGCCGCCGGCGAAAGGTCTACACGCTCACCGGCGAAGGCCGGCGCGTGCTGCGGGAATGGCTGGCTTCCCCCACCAACGTGCACTTCCAGATGCGTGACGTCGCCGAGCTGAAGCTGTTCTTCAGCGAGCTAGGCGATCCAGCCGACGTGGCCAGGCTGGCCCGGCAGCAGATCGAGCAGCACAAGCGGCGCATCGCCGAGTACGAGCGGATGCAGGACCGGTTCGGTGAGATACCCGCGGTGGCCAAGCGGATGGTGACGCTCCGGCTCGGGCTGGAAATGGAGCACGCGGCACTCCGGTTCTGGCGTTCGCTGGCCGATGACCCGCGGGCGGCCGACCGTGCTTCGGCCGGGGCACAGGGCGCCGGCGGTCAGGGCTTCCTGGCTACACCGCCGACGAAGCCGTGATAGATCGCGTCTTCGGGCAGATCTGTTTCCTTGTCCGGCCGCCAGTCCCACAGTGGCACCAGGCCCGGGGCGATCAGTTCCCAGTCACCGAACCAGGCGAGGATAGCCGCATCGCTCCGCCAGCGGCCGGTGCCGAGCTGCTCGTTGAACAACTGCTCCATCTCGATGGCCCTGGCCCGTGACTCAGCCAGTTCCGGTCCAGGCATCCGGAAGCTCGAAATGGCCAGATAGCTGCCCGGCGGCATTGCGTCGCACAGGATGGCCATGATGCCGGCCGGGTCCTCGCTGTCGGTGATGTGGTGCAGGATCGCTAGCATCAGCAGGCCGACCGGCTGGCGAAAGTCGATGAACTGCCGGACGACGGGATGGCCCAGAATCTCTGCCGGCCGGCGCACGTCAGCGGTAGCGACCTCAGTGGTGCGGGCGTCGGCCAGCAGGGCCTGGCCGTGGATGCACACGACCGGGTCGTTGTCGACGTAGATGGTCCGCGCAGATGGGTTGATCTCCCGGGCGACCTCATGCACGTTGCCCTGGGTGGGCAGGCCCGAGCCGATGTCGAGGATCTGGGTGATTCCCACGTCGCGCACGAGATAACGGACCACCCGGCGCAGGAAGGCCCGGTTGGCCAGGCCGCCGGCCGGCGCATCGGGCGCCACCCGCAAAGCGGCCTCGACGACCTGACGGTCAGCCGCGAAATTGTCCTTGCCACCCAGGAAAGCGTCGTACACGCGGGCAATATTGGGCGATTTTGCGTCAACACCCTCGGGTGGGTACGTGTTGCGCCGGCGGGAACGATCCTCTCCGGCCATTGAGGGCCTCCAAAACGCTCCGAAAACGGCCCCCGACCA
>JBEKCN010000194.1:0-6557 GCA_050014855.1 Streptosporangiaceae bacterium
AGCCCCGAGATCGCGCGGTCGCGGGGGGCCGTCAGGCCCTCCCGTCCGCGCGATGATACGGCGGGAACCGCTGTCGGGGCGCGAAGCGCAGCGGGGGGTTCCGGGGGGTCGTCCCCCCGGGCCAGCACAGTCCGGCCCTACGGGGACACCACCGGGGACGGGCGAGTGCAGGTGTCGTTCACGCTCCCGGTGCCGTTCGGCAGCGAAACGGAGCGGGCGCGGGCCGAGGGGGCCGCGCTGCAGCTGGCCGGGAAGATGGGTCTCACCCCCGCGATGGTGGTACACGCCAAGGGGATCGGCCCCGACTTCACGTTCTTCATCGTCTACGGGCGGGTAGCTCACCTGGTCGACATGTCCGCGGTGACCGTGGCCGAGCGGGCTTTCCCGCTGCTGAGTGCCCAGGAGGTGAACCTGCGCATCCGTTCGGCGCTGGGCCGGAAGTTCGTGGTGGTGGGGGCCTGTATCGGGACCGACGCGCACACGGTGGGCATCGACGCGATCCTGAACGTCAAGGGCCACGCGGGCGAAAAGGGACTGGAGTACTACCGGGAGATGCGGGTGGTGAACATGGGAGCACAGGTGGGCGTGCCGGATCTGGTGGCCCGCGCCCGGGCCGAGGGGGCTGATGCGGTGCTCGTCAGCCAGGTGGTGACGCAGCGGGACGCGCACCTGTCGAACGCGCGGGAGATGGCCGGTGCGTTCCGGGATTCTTACCTGTCCGGCGGCCGGCCGGTCCTGGTCGTCGGCGGCCCCCGGTTCGACCCGTCCGCCGCGACGGCGCTGGGGGTCGACGCGATCTTCGGCCGCGGGACGACGCCGGGCGAGGTGGCCAGCTACCTGGCGTCCACCCTGGACCCGGAGCCGGCGCATGCCTAGCGCGGAGGGCCTGCGCGGCCCGGCCGGCCCCGGGGATGCGGCGGCCCTGGAGGCGGCGGGAGCGGTCGGGGCGGCCGCCCTGCCCGGCTCCGCGGACCCGCGGCTGGGGCTGTCGGTGACCCACCGCCGTTACGTGGGATACGGGGACGCGCACTACGGCGGGAACCTGGTGGATGGCGCCTACGCGCTGGCCCTCTTCGGGGACGTGGCCACCGAGGTATGCATCCGGATGGACGGCGACGAGGGGCTGTTCGCCTCCTATTCTGACGTGCAGTTCCGCGCGCCGGTCCAGGCCGGCGACGTCATCGAGGCGACCGCGGCGGTCACCGCCGTGGGACGGCGCAGCCGCGAGCTCACCTTCGAGGCCAGCGTGGTGTGCCGGGCCGACCCGGCGCGCGGGCCCTCGGCCGCGGCCGTGCTCGCGGAGCCTCTGGTGGTGGCCACCGCCACTGGGACGGTCGTCGTTCCCGGTCCGGCATCCGACTCCGCACCGTAATCACCTGACGGGATTTACGGCGATCAGGCGTGGAAATGCGTACGTATAGTAACGATTTCGGGGTTGACATCGCCCGGATGCGCGGTAAATTTCTGCCCACAGTCCGGCACGGGGCTGGCTGGCCGGGGGCTGGCTGGCCGCCTTGGACCGCGCCGGGGCGGAGGCTAGGGCAGCCAGCCGCCTCGGGCCCGGTGCGGCGAGATGGACTGCTCCGCAGAACCGGCTGAACGGGGGTTGGGGCTTGGGAAGGGACCTGGGCGCCCAGTAGACAACGGAGGCCGAATTCGCTGCCGGCGAGACGGCCTCCGGTCCGAAGGGCCAGTTCGGGTCCCTTTCCGCTGCCTGGAGGCAGGCCCTGGGGGGCCGCTGCACCCAAGCGCCGGTTCCGGGGCTGGGTCAGCCCCGGCCCGATAGGACTGCCCTGACCCGATGGGTGATAACAGCAAGAAGCGTGCAAACTAATAGGCCAACCCTGACCCCTAGAGGTGATAACAGCAAGAAGCGCGCAAACGAGGGGGAGACCGGGCGGCTGGATGCCCGTGCCCCTATCGGCGGGCGCGGCAAGCCAGCGCCGAGCACACCCAGGCCGCCGAGCACACCCGGGACACAGCAAACGCTTGCTCCCGCTCGGCCAAAGCAGGGGCCAGGAACGATATTCTGGTCGGCCAAGGATCAGCGGACTTCACCCAGGCGGAGGCAGCAGGCGTGGCAGAGCCCACTACACCCCCCATCGAGCGCGTCGCCGTAATCATGCCGACCTACGAGGAGCGGCAGAATCTGGAGGCGATCGCCGGACGGCTGCGCATTGCGGTTCCGCACGCTGACCTTCTCGTTGTGGACGACAACAGCCCCGACGGCACTGGTGACCTGGCCGACAAGATGTCCGAGGCCGACTCGCAGATTCAGGTCCTGCACCGCACCGACAAGGCGGGGCTCGGGCCGGCCTACATCGCCGGCTTCCGCTGGGCCATGGAGCGCGGCTATGACGTCGTGGTGGAGATGGACGCGGACGGCTCGCACCAGCCCGAGCAGCTTCCGGACCTGCTGGCCGCGCTGGAGGCCGGCGCGGACGGGGTGATCGGGTCGCGGTGGATACCCGGCGGGCGCCTGGTCAACTGGCCCCGTTCGCGGGAGATCCTGTCCCGCGGCGCCAACGTGTACACCCGCCTCATGCTCGGCCTGGACATCAAGGATGCGACCGGCGGATACCGCGCTTACCGCACCTCCGCGCTGCGGGCGATCAGCCTGGACACGGTGGAGTCAGCGGGCTACTGCTTTCAGATCGACCTGACCCTGCGCTTGATCCAGGCGGGCTTGCGCATTGTGGAGGTCCCCATCACGTTCGTGGAACGCGAGCGGGGAGCGAGCAAGATGAGCCGGGCCATCATCGGCGAGGCGTTCCTGCGCGTGGCCCGGTGGGGCGTCGGCGCGCGGCTGCGGACGCTGCGGGCCCCGGGACGTCCTGGCGCCTGACGGCCAGGCCGGGCCAGGGGGCCGACACGGTCAGCTGGGCCAGGGGGCCGACATGGCAGCGCCCCGGGATTTGACTCCCGGGGCGCAGTCCTCAAGACCTTCCGTGCCACCCGGCCGTGCCGTTGCCGCGCTCAGGCGCTCTTGCGCTGCCTGCGATCACGACGGGCCTCGGTGTCCGCGGGGGCGCCGCGCCGTCCCCGGATCACCTCGAGCCGCTCGGCCAGGACTGCCTCTAGATCAGCGACCGTTCGCCGCTCCAGCAGCATGTCCCAGTGACTGCGTGGTGGCTTGACCTTCTTAGGCGCTGGTGACTCGCCGGTAGCCGCGAAGGCGACCGCACCGCACACCCGGCATTCCCACGTCGGGGGAAGCTCCGCCTCGGCGGCAAAGGGCACGGTAAAGTGGTGCCCCTTGGGGCAATCGAAGGCGACCTCCTGGCGCGGTGCAAGGTCTGTGTTACGGTCATTTTCGTAGCTCGTCGATCCGAGCCGCGTGCCGCGTAGTGCGCGTTCGGCCATTGGCGTGCTGCCTCCCAAGCGCTGAGCCGTTCACGTCCTTAAACACTGAATACGCGGACAAGATTCCCGGTTACGTTCCGATCCAACCCTGATCTGCACGCTGAATACCCGGCGCGTAGTTTCGAAGCCGCGCGGATTACACCGGGTAAGCGAGCCGGCCCGGCTCATGGAGCGGCGAGGGAGCGGGCGGCGCCGCTCAGGAGGTCCAGGTGCCCCGGTCGACCAGCAGGTCACGCAGCATGGCGGTCTCGTCGGTCATGATCCCGTCGGCGCCCAGGTCGAGTGCAAGTTCCATGTCTTCGCGCCGGTTGAGCGTCCAGACGTGCACCTGCAGGCCGGCTGCGTGGGCCTTCCGGATGAACGGTGCGGTGGCCATCCGGCCCGGGATCTGCGCACAGTGCACACCGGTCCGGGCCAGCCATTCGGCCAGCGCACCCCCGGCCCAAGGCAGGCCGCCGGTGAGCCGCAGCGCCGCGATCCCGGCCGGGGACAGCGCCATGCAGACCGGGCGGTCGAGCAGGACCCGGGCCGCGTGCAGCCGGCGGGCGGAGAACGAGGTCACGCACACCCGGTCCCAGGCCCGGGTGCGCCGCAGCACGTCCATCATGGGCCGGATCGCCGGCACGTCCTTCAGGTCGATGTTGAACCGGAGCTCCGGCCAGGCCGCGAGGAGGTCCTCGATCAGCGGGATCGGCTCGGTGCCGCCGATCCGGGCCGCGGTGACGTCCCGGTAGGGCATCCGTGCGATCCGGCCGGTGCGGTCGGTCACCCGGTCCAGGGTGCGGTCGTGGAAGGCCAGCAGGATACCGTCGGCGGTGGCCCGGGCATCGGTTTCCAGGTGGGTGTAGCCGAGGCCGATGGCGTGCTCGAAGGCAGCCCAGGAATTCTCCGGCTTATGCGCCGCGCCGCCCCGGTGCGCGAAGGCAATGGGGAGGGAGCGGTCAAGGTAGGCAACGGGACGGCGTTCATCAACGTCTGCTCGCAGCACGCTGCCCAGTATCCGGCGTCTACCGGTGTGCTTGGTGAACAGAGGCAATCATCCCGGCGAGATCTCGGTGTCATGTCCGGCGGCCCCGCCGGCCCCGGCCTGCCATTCCCGGCGCCGGGCATCCGCCAGCGCGATACCGGCCGCGACCGCCACGTTCAGCGAGCCGACCCGGCCCACCTGCGGAATGTAGGCGGCCCCGGCGCAGGCGGCGAGCAGCGCGGGTGAGCAGCCGTGGTCCTCGTTGCCGATGGCCAGGCAGACGTCGCCGCCGAGCGGCGCGTCGTAGAGCGGGACGGCGCCCGCGGCCAGCTCGACCGCGATCACCCGCAGCCCGGACGCGGACGCGGCCTTTGCCGCCGCGACCGGAGAGGGCTCGTGCTCAGCCTCCAGGAACCGCTCGGTGCCGAGCGCGGTCTTGCGCACCGCGGGATGGTCCAGCGGCGCGGTGTTCCCGCACAGCCAGACGCGCTGCACGCCGAACGCGGCGGCCGTCCGCACGATCGAGCCGACGTTGAACGGCTGGGTCACCGAATCAAGCAGCAGCGCGATCCGCGCCTGGGTACCGCGCCGCCACGCCCGGTTGAGCCGCTTGACCTCGGTGGGGCGCAGCTGCCTGGGCCGGTTCTCGGCGTGGCCTGGGACCGGGTCGCCTGGGGCGGTCACGATCCGGCCTCCGGGGCGGCCGGCGGCCCGGCCGGCCCCGGCGGCCCGGTACCTGGCCCGGGAGGCTGGGTGACCCGCAGGACCCGGTACCCGGCCCGGGACGCGATCCGGCCCACGTCCCAGCCCTGTTCGGTCAGCCAGCGCTGCAGCGAGTCCGAGCCCAGATGGCGCTGGACCACGGCGGTGGCGGTGGCGCCGGGGGACAGCCGGGGCAGCCAGCAGCCGAGCAGCGCGTGCAGGGCCTGCTTGCCGATCCGGATCGGCGGATTGGACCAGATGCCGGCGTAGCTGGCCGGCAGGGCCGGATCGCCGGGCGTGGCGCAGCGCACGTTGGCCAGCCCGGCCCGGTCCGCGTTCCGCGCGCACAGCCCCAGAGCGCGCTCGTTCACGTCCACCGCCCAGACCGTCGCAGCCGGCGCGCGGGCCGCCAGCACCAGTGCGATCGGCCCGTACCCGCAGCCCAGATCGAGCAGGTCGCCGCCGTCAGCCGGCTTGGTGTCGACGTCGAGCAGCAGCCGGGTGCCGGTGTCGAGCCGGGTGGGGGAGAACACGCCAGCGTCGGTGTCGAGCTCCAGGTGCACGTCCGGCAGCAGCACGTGGACCTGGCCCGGCCGGTGCGCGGTCTCAGGGCGCGCGGTGAAGTAGTGGTCGCTCACGGTCCGCCGTGGTCTCCGCCGCCAGGGCCGGGTTGATGTACCGCCGGGTCATCCAGCGCTCGACCACGAACGTGAGGATGGGGATGGTCCCGGCCAGCAGCAGCACGATCGTGCGCCCCGGCCGCAGTCGCAGCTTCCAGGCCAGCATCGCCGCGGTGACGAGGTAGATGATGTACAAGATCCCGTGCACGGTGCCGACCACGTTGACCAGGGCCGGGTAGCCCGCGAGCTGCAGCGGGATGCCGACGAAGCACAGGATCACGAGCACTACACCGGTGATGTAGGCCATCACGCGGTACCGGAGTACGACTCCTCGCACCGGCGTACCTCCTGGTGTCTGTGAGCCCGCTGGTATCTGTGAGCCCGCCTGCCGTCCCGTGCCCCGGCCGTCGCGGCTAGTGGCTGCGGCTCTCCGACTCGCGGTTGAGCTTGGCCAGGTAGGCGTTGTAAGAGGCGAGCTCGGGGTCGTACAGCTCTATCTCGCCGGACATACTACCCGGCATAGTCGTTCCGTCCGGGCCGAGCGAGCCGCCGGGCAGCACGGGCGCCCCGGGCAGGGTCACCTCGCCGCGCCGGATCCGGAACTCGTCGCGGATGGTCTTGGCCCAGAACACCGCGCCCATCAGCGCGAAGATCGGCCATTCGAAGGTGTAAGCCCAGCTCAGAGCGTTACCGCCGAGGGCCCGGTGCAGCTGCCAGTCACCCAGCCACCACATCCCCCAGAAGGCCACGACCGCGAACGCATGCCAGGCCAGCCACCGCGGCGAGATGAGAAACCGCCAGGTGGGTTTCACGGGCGTCACGGGCCCCTCGGCGGCCGCGGGGCCGGCCGGGTCCACGGAGCTGGCCCCGGCACTTGTCCCGGCATCGGTCATGCCACGAGGGTA
>JBEKCN010000195.1:0-8620 GCA_050014855.1 Streptosporangiaceae bacterium
CAGGCGGTCCGGCCGAACACGAAGGCGTTCTTCGGCGAGACGATCGGCAACCCGGCCGGGAACGTGCTGGACATTGAGACGTTGGCGTCGATCGCGCACTCCCACGACCTGCCGCTGGTCGTGGACAACACGTTCGCGACGCCGTACCTGTGCCGCCCGATCGAATGGGGTGCCGACATCGTAATCCACTCGGCGACCAAGTTCATTGGCGGCCACGGCACGAGCATCGGCGGCGTGGTCGTCGAGGCTGGCACGTTCAACTGGTCCAACGGGCGGTTTCCGGTGGTTGCGGATCCGTCGCCGGCCTACCACGGCCTGCAGTTCCACGAGACGTTCGGGACGTACGGCTACCTGATGAAGCTCCGGGCCGAGACCCTGCGCGATCTGGGCGGGGCGCTGTCACCGTTCAATGCCTTCCTGTTCCTGCAGGGGCTCGAGACGCTTTCGTTGCGGATGGAACGCCACGTCGATAACGCGCGGGCGGTCGCGGCGTTCCTCGAGTCGCACGAGCTGGCCTCGGAGGTGACCTACCCCGGCCTGCCGGGGAGCAGGTACCGGCCGCTGGTGGAGAAATACCTGCCGCGCGGGGCCGGTGCGGTGTTCTCGTTCGACTGCGCCGGCGGCCGGGCCGGCGGGCAGGACCTAATCCGCGGCGTAACGCTCTGGTCCCACCTGGCGAACGTCGGCGACGCGAAGAGCCTGATCATCCATCCCGCCAGCACGACGCACCGCCAGCTCAGCGACGACGAACTGCGGGCGGCCGGCGTCGGGCCGGGGACGGTGCGGCTGTCGGTCGGCACCGAGTCCGTCGAAGACCTGATCTTGGACCTGGAGCAGGGCTTCGCGCTCGTCGCCGCGACAGCTTCAAAGAAGGTGGCGACGGCATGACCGACGAGGGAAGGAGCCGCCTTCAGGCGCTCCGGAGGCGAGCGGGAGACACCGCATGACCGATCTAGCGCGGTACCAGGACCCGTTGACGATCCAGCGCGTGCTCCACACCGCCAGGACGATCGCGATCGTGGGCCTGTCCAGCAACGAGCTGCGGGCCAGCTACTTCGTTGGCTTCTACCTCAAGCGGCACGGCTACCAGGTGATCCCCGTGAACCCCCGCGAGACTGAAATCCTGGGCGAGAAGTGCTACCCGAGCCTGCAGGACGTCCCGGTGCCGGTGGACATCGTATGCGTCTTCCGCGCGCCGGATGCACTGCCGGGGATCGCGCGAGAGGCGGTGAAGATCGGTGCCGGCACCCTCTGGTGCCAGTTCGGCGTGATCAACGCCGACGGCGCGCGGATCGCCGAGGACGGCGGCGTGACGGTGATCATGGACCGATGTCTCAAGGTTGAGCACGCGCGTTACGTGGGCCGGATGCACTGGCTCGGCTTCAACACCCAGCGCATCACGTCCGTCCGCGCCGGGCTCCAGTAGCTGACCAGCGGGACAGCCTGCGGCGATCATGAGCGGCTCCTGGCACGAGAACCGGGGCGGCTTGTCCGCAGCCTCTGCGGAAAAGCCGCCCCGGACCCAGGGAGTCCGCGGGTCCTACGGAGTGCCGTCGCCGCCGACGGGGCGAGCGGCGTGGTTCGCGTTGCGAGCGGCGCTGCCTGGCAGACCGTCGCGCATCTCCCGTACCAGGCTGTCCACGACCGCCCATAGGTCGCCGCCGGCCCGGGCGGCCACCACCCGCTGCCGCTGGTAGCTCGCGCCAGCGGTTATGAGGCCGGACACCGACGCGAGTTCGGCCGGGCAGCCCAGCCGCGCCGCCACCGGCTCGAGACGGTTGAGCAGATCATGCAGGTCGTCGGTGACAAGCCGCTCGCGGTTCTGGGCGTCGAGGATGACCTCCGCGTCCAGCCCGTACCGGGCCGCACGCCACTTGTTCTCCTGCACGTGCCATGGCGGTAGCGCGGGCAGCGTCTCGCCGGCTTCCAGCCGGCGGTCGAGATCGACGACCAGGCAGTGAGTCAGCGCGGCGACGGCGGCGACCTCCTCGAGCGTCGGCAGCCCGTCAAAGACGCGGACCTCGATGGTACCCAGCGCCGGAGAGGGGCGGATGTCCCAGCGGATCTCCTTGAACTCGCTGATCACGCCGGTAGCGAGCATGTCGCCCACGTACGCCTCGAATTGCGCCCAGGTGCTGAACTGGAACGGTAGCCCGGCGGTCGGCAGCTGCTGGAACATCAGGGCCCGGTTGCTGGCGTACCCGGTATCGGCTCCGCCCCAGAACGGCGAGGAGGCCGACAGCGCCTGCAGATGCGGAAACCAGCGCAGCAGCCCGTTGAGGATCGGCAGCACCTTGCCGACCGCGTTCACGCCCACATGCACGTGCACGCCGAAGATGAGCATGTTCCGGCCCCACCACTGGGTGCGCTCGATGAGGGCAGCGTACCGCTCGCCCTCGCTGACCTCCTGGTCGTACCAGCGGGCGAACGGGTGCGTGCCGGCGCTGAAGATCTCCAGCCCGCGCTGCCGGGCGACCCGCCGGACGACATCACGGCTCTCGCGCAGGTCGCCAGCCGCCTCCGGCACGGACTCGCAGATCCCGGTGACCAGCTCGACGGTGTTGCGCAGCAGCTCCCGGTGCACGCGCGACTCGCCCGCCGGTATCCCAGCCCGGGCCTCCTCGACGACCTCCGCCGCCGCGGAGACGAGGTCACCGGTGCCGGCATCGACGAGGCCGAGCTCCCATTCGACTCCCAGCGTGGGCCGGGGTGAGGGCCGGAAGTCCACCACCATGCCGGTCAGACGACCTGGCTGAGGTTGCGGGCCGCGACGCCGAACATGACGCCGCGCACAGCGCCGTCCAGTGCCGGGCTGGCCACCAGATGGTGGCCGGCAGCAGCCGGGGCAGTGCAGGTCAGCGGCTCCGCCGCCTGCCCGCTGGGGATCGCTACCGCGCCGATGCCTTCCCCCCGGCTGGCCATCCGCTCCTCGAAGGCGGCGACCGCCGGGTTGCCGATGCGGATCCCGGATCCCCGCCTGCGATCGTCCACGACGCCAAGCGTATGAGCCCGCACCGATTATTGACAATCTAGATCGATTTTGTGGATAAATGGGGCACCCAGGTACCCCGGCACAATGCGCCGAGGCGCTGGCCATCAGGAAGACGTCGGTGAACCGCCATCAGGAAGACGGCGGTGAACCGGCTCCTCTTCGTTCATGGCCTGGACGACGGCCAGCACATCCGGTCGCGCCGGGGGCGGGGGGTTGGTTACGCCTGCCGCGAGCGGTCCTCCCGCGTTCACCGGCCCTCGCGCCTGGTGCGATGCCCGCCCTGACCGCCTCCGCCCTGGGGCCGTTCAAGACTGGGCCGAATAGCCCCGGCCGTTAAGCGTGAGCCGAATTACCTGGGCCGAATTACCTGGGCCGAATTACCGGGGTCAAATAACAGGGAAGAATACCCCTTCAAATAACAGGGGAATACACCCGGTCCAATTGAGGGATTGGCCTCTGAGGCCGCAACAACAAATTACGGAGAGTGGTGATGGGTTAACAGAAAGCGAAAGAGGGAAAGGCCATGAAATTCCAGCGGAAGCCCAGCATCACCGCCACGGCATTGGAAAAGGCACCGGCATCCCGCGTGCCGTTCGGCCGGGCCCACCGGATGCGCATCGTTGCCGTTGCCGTCGCCGCTGGGATCGCCGCGGTGGGCCTGGTGCTCAGTACGGTCCCCGCGTTTGCGGCATCGGCGCCCACCCACGCACCGAAGCCGTCCTGGTCCAGCGGGATCTACCTGCCGAGCGCCACCCCCGCGTCCGTCAGCGCCTTTGGTACCTGGCGCGGGGCCCCTGTAAACGTCGTCACCGTCTGGCCCGCCCGCAGCAGCTGGAATGACTTCATCGATCCGACCTGGCTCTACCAGCGCTGGCAGGGATCACCGGTAACGGTCGCCTTCGGGGAGCCGATGCTGCCCGCGAACGCGGGAGCGTCCATCAAGGCGTGCGCGGCCGGCTCCTACAATTCCTACTGGCGCCAGTTCGGCACCAATATCTCTGCCTACGGCCTCGGCAAATCGATCATCAGGCTGGGCTGGGAATTCAACGGGAACTGGTACATCTGGAAGGCCACCAGCCCCTCGACCTGGGTGAAGTGCTGGCAGCAGATCGTCACCTCAGCACGGACCACCGCGCCCGGCCTGCAATGGGACTGGAATGTCAACCGCGGAAGGTCATCCGGGTTGTCCGATCCCACCCTGGCCTATCCCGGCAACGCCTACGTGGACACGATCGGGGTCGATAGCTACGACAGCTGGCCTCCCGCGACCACCACCACGAACTGGAACCAGCAGCTCAATGGGACGCAGGGACTGATGTACTGGTACAACTTCGCGACGGCGCACGGCAAGAAGTTCGCGGTACCTGAGTGGGGCGACATGATGCCCTGCACCACAGCGCCCGGGAGCAACGCAGGCGGCGACGACCCGGCGTACGTGAACGACATGCTCGGATTCTTCCAGGCCCACTCCGCCAACATCGCCTGGGAGTCCAACTTCCAGGGTCCGAGCACCGGCGGGGTCTACGGGGCTGGCACCCTGATACCCAAGGCTTCAGCGGCCTACCAGGCAGGTTTCTGAATCTGGGCCGGGCCTGCCCGGCCGACGCCCGGCACGAGGCCACCGCGATGATCATCATCGCGGTGGCCTCGGCCATTTCGCCAGCGTGCCCTTCCGCCGGCCCGCCACGATGCCCGGCCCGCCACGATGCCCGGCCTGGACGCGCTCACTGTGGGGTGCCGGGCGCGCGGGCCTACCGCCAGGCGGGCTGCCCCGATCCGGACTCCACCAGCTCGAAGAGAGCCTCGTACACGTCCCGGGACATGCTGGCCAGCTCCGCCGACCGCTCCGCCACGGCGGCGCGGGCGTCATCGCCCAGCTCGACGGCCGCACGCACGAGGCTCCGCATCCGGTCTGGCCAGCCAGCCTCGCTCACCGCCAGCACGGACACGGCCCGCGGACCGTAGAGTGCCCGCAAGCCACCGAATTTTCCGTCGTAGTAGGGGGTCGAGGAAATACCCACCGCCGGGATTCCCCGGGCCAGGGCGAAAACCGCTGCGTGATACGAGCTGGTGACCACCATCCGGCAGTCGGCCACGGCTGTGGCCAGCGAGGTGATGTCGCGCACCAGCCGGCCCGTGCCGGCCACCGCGGAGTCTGCGCCGAACGCGTCGGCCAGCGCCAGCCAGTCCTCGCCGCCGCGATGCCATGAGATCGGCAGGCCCCGCATCGGCAGGCCCGCCTCGGCCGCCGCGGCCGCGGCAGCCGAGGCGATCTGGCCGGCCAAGCCGGACTTCAGCCCGGTATAGGCCGCGGCCCGGAGGTTCACGCCGAGCGCGGGTCCCACGGCCAGCCGCCCCGCGCCGGCCAGTTCGAGCGCATCGTCACCGGTCACCACCGGCTCGCCCCGCCCGCCACGCAACCCTGCCACCGTCCGCTGGCCCTGCGGCCCCCTGAGGCTGATCAGGTTCAGCCGCGGGATCACCGTGCCCGCCAGCTTCGTCAGCGGCGGATTTGCCAGCGGCCCGTAGCCCTGACCGAGCATGGCGGTCAGCACCCCGCGCCGCTGCATGCTGCGCAGTGCGGCCAGCACCCCCGTGGCGTGCAGCGGGAAGCTGTCATTGACGAAACCACCACCGGAGCACACGGCAAGGTCACACCCCTGCAACGCGTCCAGCAACTGACCCGCGCCGGGGCTGAAGCGCCAGGCGGCCCACGGCCGCGCGGATATGGCCCGCTTGTATCGCAGGCCGATGCCGCCACGCACCCGGTCCGGCAGCCGGCCCATTGGCCCGCGCTCTGGCATCAAGACAATCGGCTCGGTGCCGGGGCAGAGCGCGGTGAGCCGCTCGCGGCTGGTGGTGATGATCTGGAGACGAGCGTGCGGCCACCGATCCTGCAGCCGGGTGACGGTGGCCTTCAGCATGGCCGTATCACCGATGTTCAGCAGGTCATAGCCACTGTGCTCGATGAACACCCGAGGCTGGGCGGCTTCGCCCCACGGCGATGTGCCTGGCACGACTACACTCCCTTTGCCCAGCGAGACAACCTCCCGGGTGTTTCTGGCCCCGCCCACCTGGCCATCCCGTCGGCTGGTCCGGGTGATAGCGCTGACGACCCGGCGTCCTGGCTCCTGACCCGGGACGAGGGCCGCGGTCCCGCAGGCTGGCCGTCGGCCCGCAGATCCCGTAGCACCAGCGGCACGTAGTATATGGCCTGCAGTGTCACCGCGGCGAGGAAACCCAGCGAGATCCCGGTCAGCCCGTCGAACCAGCCCGCCACCGCGGTCAGGCACACCTCCAGGCCGGCGCCGATGCTGCAGATCGCGCCGGCCTTCCGCAGCCTGTTGTTGACCCGGGCCACGGCGACGTAGCACTGCTTGAACACATTCGGGAAGTAGGCGACGGCCATCACGATGAGCGCTGTCCTGGCGATCTCGTAACCCGGGCCGAATGATCTCATCGCCGGGCCAGCCAGCGCGGCGACAGCCACGGCCGCCGAGCCACCGAGCACCAGGCTGACGCGCAGCGCCGCGCGCAGCCGGGGCGCGAGCCCGCGCCGAGCAGCGAAGCGACCAGCAGCGGCAGTCCCAGCCGCGGCAGCGACAGCGAAAGGTTCAGGGTGTTGTGATGCAACGTCATGACGCCCCGGCCCCGCATGGACGAGAGCCGGACCGGCTGGCCGAGCTGGTGGCTGCGGGCGGCCAGGTGTCCCGCCGTCGCCACCATCGAGATCGCGATCCCGGCCACCCAGGCCCAGACCATGGTCACCTGCGAGTGACTGCCTACGGCCACCGCGAGCAGGACGAGCAGGGCCAGCTTCACGACGCTGAAGTAGCTGTTCCGGTAGAGCTGCACGCTGCTCGCCCGGATCCCGACGAGCGCCTGGTCGAGGACCATCCCGGCGGCGGTCAGTCCCACCCCGATAATGAAGCCAGCGGCTACCCACGGCGACGCCATGTCCGCCCCGATAGCGCCGTGCGAGAACCGCAGGGCGGCCCAGGAGACGGCGGCCAGTGCGGTCGCCAGTACGGTCACCGCAAGCAGGCTCGTCGCGATCAGCGAACCCATCGCACCGCGGCACCGGCCCGCCTCCGCGATCAGCATGGTGCCGAATCCGAACATGCCGATCGTGCCGAGCAGAGTTACCGACGAGATCACCGCGGTCGCCGCCCCGACCTCGTGGATCGGCGCCATCCGGGCCGCTGCCCACCAGTAGGCGAAGCCCAGGGCCGACGTCACGACCGTCGTGCCAACCAGGGACGCCGAAGGGCCCAGCACGTCCGCGAACCGCCTGACCCAGGACCAGCCGACCCGGTCGAGCAACTCCGCCGCCGTCATAAGGTCCCCCGGGGGGCGAGGTGGACCTCCCGGTAAGGCACCCGCGACCTGGTCCCGCGATAGGCGACCACCGTCACCGGAGCCGACGTGGGTGCCGGGACCGTCTTCCGCCAGGTAACCCCCGGCGCCAGCCGGAGCGTTATCGAGTCCGGCCTCCCGCCCGCTACGGCGATCGCAATGATGAAACGGGTAGACGCAGCCTCCTCGCTGGTCAGCTCGATCTTTACCGAACGCTCGGCACCGCCCGCACGCATCGCGGACAGCGCGCTGAAGACGGGGTAGCTCTGGCGGCCCGCTGTCCATCCGGACAGGGCGACCGCGGCGGCCAGCACGGCTCCCGCCGCCGTCAGCGACGCGCCCCACAAGATCCCACGGCCAGCTTCCGGCCGAGTAGCCCACCACCTGCGCGGATTGCGTGGTTCGTTCGGGTCGCCCCGCCGGGCGAGCACTCCGACTGCCGCAGCCTCTGCCGCCAGGGCGATCAAGGCGGCCCAGAGCGGGCGGTCCAGGTGGAGACGGAGGGCCGCGGCGGCTATGGTGCCAAGCACCAGCACGGCTATGGGCAGGGCAAGGGCCACGGTGGCCCGTTCCACCGCGGACAGCCCGGCGCGGCCGAGCAGTACGCAACCCCCGGCCACGCCCAGCACGGTGAGGTTTGCCGCAAACCCGAGGACAGCGAGCGGCCGTGGCCCGACCGCGTCCGCCACGCCGAGCAGGGGCACGGCGACCACCAAGGTAACGAGCCAGCCTGGGGCGAACGGGTCTAGCTCAACCGTCATACGCTGAACCTCGCAGGTCATAAAGGTGGATGTCACCGCTGTCGTAGATGAGGCTTACGCCGGTCACGCGGTCTGGGGCGGTCAGATCTGTTCGGGGCAGTGGCGAGCTGTACCGTCCGGCGTTCGGGTCTACCGGGAAATAGGCGCCGCTGGCTGGAAGCTGCATGCTGTCCCTCAGGTCGACCGCAAGGAATTCGATGTCCTCTCGCTTCACGAATGAGCGGGCCGTGGCATCGGCTCCGCTGCCGTCGAACAGCACACCGCCGTCACGCACCGTGTTCTGGTCGCCGATTGTGGCCAGCAAGGTGTACGCGGTAAGGTCCCCCGCCCACCGGTGCCCGGGGCCGAGCGCGCTCAGGGCCCACTCGGCGGCCGCGATTCCCTGTGGATCCACGGACCGCTCGTACCCGGCGGCCAGGTACGGCCCGGGCAGCCGATCCCAGGCCGGCGGCCATCCGGCCGCTACACCACCCATCAAGATCACCGCAGCGGCCACTGCCGGAGTCGCTCC
>JBEKCN010000196.1:0-6537 GCA_050014855.1 Streptosporangiaceae bacterium
ACGGCCGACGGCTCGTAACCGCAGTGCGCCATGCAGTTGGCGCAGCGCGGGTCCTTGCCCCGGCCGTAGGAGTCCCAGTCGGTGGTCTCGATCAGTTCCTTGTACGTCTTCACGTACCCGTCGCTCATCAGGTAGCAGGGCTTCTGCCAGCCGAGGAGCGAGTAGGACGGGATACCCCAGGCGGTGCAGGCGAAGTCCTCCTTGCCCTCGAGGAAGTCGAGGAACAGCGGCGTGTGGTTCAGCCGCCACTTCTTCCGCCGGCCGTCGGCGAACGCCTTGCGGAACAGTTCCCGGGTCTCGGTCACGCCGAGGAAGTGGTCCTGGTCCGGGGCCTTCTCGTACGCGTAGGCGGGGGAGATCTGCATCTCGTCGATGCCGAGGTCGTCGTTCAGGTAGTTCAGGACCTCGATGATGGTCTGCGGCGTGTCGGTGTTGAAGAAGGTGGTGTTGGTGTTGACCTTGAACCCCTTCGACTTGGCCAGCTTGATCGCGGCGACCGCCTCGTCGAACACGCCCTCCTTGCAGACCGACTCGTCGTGCCGCTCCTTCAGCCCGTCGATGTGCACAACGAACGCGAAGTACGGTGACGGCTTGAACTTGTGCAGGTGCTTGGGCAGCAGCAGGGCGTTCGTGCACAGGAAGACGAACTTCTTGCGGTCCAGCAGCTGGCGGACGATCTCGTCGATGTCCTTGTGCATCAGCGGCTCGCCCCCGGCGAGGGACACCATCGGCGCCCCGCACTCCTCGACCGCCGCCACGGCCTGCTCGACCGGCATGCGCTGCTTGAGCACGTCGTGCGGCTGCTGGATCTTGCCGCAGCCGGCGCACTTGAGGTTGCAAGCGAACAGCGGCTCCAGCTCCACGATCAGCGGGAACTTCTTATTCTTGGAGAGCTTCTGCTTCATCAGGTAGGAACCGATGCGCATGCTCTGCCGCATGGAAACACTCATTTAATGCCGTACCTCCTTGGGCAGGCTGAACCGGATTGACTCCGTCGTAGTGACGCGTTCAGCCACCTCGACGGGGCCGAGCCCGCCGAGCACGTCGATGATCTCGCTGACCACGGCGGGCGGCGCCGACGCGCCCGCGGTCAGCCCGATGGTGGACACTCCGGCCAGCCAGCCGAGCTGAATGTCCTCCGGGCCGTCTATCAGGTGGGCGGGAGTTCCCGCCCGCTCGGCGGTTTCCACCAGCCGCCGGGAATTCGAGGAGTTCGCCGAGCCGGCCACCAGGACCAGATCGGCCTGCGCCGCGACCCCGCGGACCGCCTGCTGGCGGTTGGTCGTGGCGTAACAGATATCGTCGCTGCCCGGGCCGCGTGCCCCAGGGAACCGGTCCAGCAGCGCCCCGGCCACCCCCTCGGCCTCGTCCGCGGCGAGGGTCGTCTGCATGAGATAGGCGACCTTGCTCTCGTCCCGCGGGCGCAGCGTGGCTACGTCCTCGGGGGTCTCGACCAGCACGGTCGAGCCCGGCGCCTCGCCCAGCGTGCCCTCGACCTCTTCGTGGCCCTGGTGGCCGATCAGCGCGACCAGGTAGCCGTCCGCGGCGAAGCGCAGCGCCTCCTTGTGCACCTTGGCCACCAGCGGGCAGGTCGCGTCCACCACGGACAGCTCCCGCCGCGCCGCCTCCTGCCGCACGGCCGGCGCGACGCCGTGCGCGGAGAACACCACCGGCGCCCCGTCGGGCACCTCATCGAGCTCGTCCACGAAGATCGCCCCGCGCCGCTCCAGGTCGTGCACCACGTGGGTGTTGTGCACGATCTGCTTGCGCACGTACACCGGCGATCCGCGCTGCTCCAGCACGCGCTCGACGATCTCGATGGCCCGCTCCACCCCGGCACAGAACGACCGGGGCCCGGCCAGCAGCACCCGGCGCGGGCCGCAGGCGGCCGCCCACCGCTCCAGGACCGGCCCCGCCGCGCGCAGCGCGTGCAGCGCCTTCAGGCCCCCGGTCACCGTGCCCGGGTGCAGCAGCGAGTGGTCCGCGGTGTCGGAGATGGCCCGGATGACCGCGAGCGGCCGGCCGGCCGCCGCCGCGGCAAGCTGAGCCGATTCCATGTCGGCCGCGAGCAGGCCGCGTTGGGCCAGCTGGGCCCGTTCCGACGGGCGGACCAGATGATCGACGGTCGCGATCCGGCCCGCGCGCGCCCGCAGCCCGGCCCGGCGCAGCTCACCGGCCACCAGCGGGGCGGACGGCGAGCGCAGCGCGGGACCGTCGCCGCCGCGCCCATCACGGGCGCCGTCGCCGGCGCTGATGACCTCGGTGGCCACGACCAGGTCGCCCGGGCTGAGGTCGGGGGCCAGGCCGACGCCGGTGCCGGTGATGGCCAGGGTGCCGAACCGAACCTGCCGCATCTTCTCCAGACGGCCGGCCGACCGCTTGGTGCCGTAGCCCGTCCGCAGCACGGTGGGCGGATCCGCGATGCCGTGGCCCGCTCCGCTGCCGGCCCCGGAGTCTCCGGGGTCTCCGTCACGCAGGCCACGCCGGACGGCCCGGGCCTCAAACCGCAGCGGGGCGCAGACCAGCAGCGGGGCGTTGCCGTCCGGGCCGACTGGGCCGTCCGGTGGTGAGTGGATCGGCTCGGTCATCGGGTACCTCGCAGTGCTGGCCCGGAAGAGGAGGCCTGCCGGGCAGGCGGGCCGGCCTGGGTGCCACGCACATAACGGCCCAGCGCGCTGACCGGGAACGCCAGCCGGTACAGGTGGTAGTTGATGTAGAAGTCGCCGGGGAACCCGGTCCCGGTGAACTGGGGCTCATCCCAGGAGCCGTCGGCCCGCTGGGTGGCGGCCAGCCAGCCGATCCCGCGCTCCACGGCGCCGGTGGCACCGCCCGCCGCCAGCAGGGCCAGCAGCGCCCAGGCCGTTTGCGAGGCGGTGGACACGCCGCGCCCGGCCAGCGCCGGATCCCCGTAGGAGCGCAGATCCTCGCCCCAGCCGCCGTCCGGGTTCTGGTGCTCTACGAGCCAGGCGACCGCGCGGCGGATGGCGGGCTTGGACGGCAGTACCCCGGCCGCGATGAGCGCCGGGACAGCCGCACCGGTGCCGTAGATGTAGTTCGCGCCCCACCGGCCGAACCAGGAGCCGTCTGGTTCCTGGTTGCGCAGCAGCCAGACCACGCCCCGGCGGACGGGCTTGCTCGCAGCCAGGCCTTCGGCGGCGAGCGCCTCGACGATGTGCGCGGTGACATCCGCCGACGGCGGGTCGATCACCGCGCCGAAATCACAGCACGGGAGCTTGGTGACGATCTCGCGGGTGTTGTCCGCGTCGAACGCGCCCCACGCGCCGTTCTTCGACTGCATCCCGTTCAGCCAGTGCACGGCCCGGTCGATGGCGGGCCGGGCTCCCGGACGGCCGTCCGCTGATCCGGGTAGCTCCACCCGGCGCAGCGCGAGGATGGCCTCGGCGGTGTCGTCGGTGTCGGGATAGTAATCGTTGTCAAATTCGAACGACCACCCGCCGGGAGCCAGATCCGGGCGTCGCACCTGCCAGTCGCCGGGGCCGGGCACCTCCTCGCCCAGGACCCACTGGGCCGCCCGGACCAGCGCCGGGTGGTCCGGGGGCAGGCCGGCGTCTTCCAGGCCGACCATGACCAGCACCGTGTCCCAGACCGGCGACTGGCACGCCTCGAGCCGGTGCACGGGCCCCTGCGGGGTGTCTTCCTTGACCGTGAACCGGTTCAGGCCGGCCAGGCCGCGTGCGATCACCGGGTGATCCAGGCGGTAGCCGAGCAGATGCAGCCCGATCAGCGAGTACACCCAGGGCGGCTGGATACCGCCCCAGCAGCCGTCCCGTTCCTGCCGGGCGATGATCCAGTCCGCGCAGCGGCGCAGCGCGGCCCGCCGGACGGCCTGCGCCGGGCGGCGGGCCGGGCCGGCCAGGGCGCGGCGCTCATAGGTGTGCATGGCCTCGTCGAGCCGGTCGAAGACCTTCGCCCACGGGTCGCTGGGGCGGCCCGGCGGGGTGCCGCCGGTGTGCAGTTCCGGCAGGGAGAACGGGAGCTTGCGGACCGGGCGCTGGGAGCTGACGATGGCGAGCGCCACGATCGTCTGCCGGGCCCAGCAGCCCCAGTCGTAGATGTTGAGCGGGAACCAGGCCGGCAGGTAGATCAGCTCGGGCGGGATGACCGGCAGGTCGTCCCAGGGCCACTCGCCGAACATGGCCAGCCAGATCCGGGTGAAGACGCGGCTCGCCGCCAGCCCGCCCTCGGCCCGGATCCACTGCGCGGCCTGAGCCATGTGCGGCGCGGACGGCAGGTCGCCTGCCAGCCGCAGCGCGACGTAGGCCTCGATGGTGGTCGACAGGTCACCGGGGCCGCCGTAGAAGTTGGCCCAGGTGCCGTCGTCGCGCTGCTGGGAACGGATCCAGCGGGCTTCGGCGGCGGTGTGCGCGGCGTCCCCGGCCCCGAGAAACTGCCGCATGAGCAGGTCCTCGGCGTCCATGGTGACGTTGGTCTCCAGCTCGCCCTGCCACCAGCCCAGTTCGTGCTGCAGGCTCAGCAGGTGATCACGCGCGCGGAGCAGCGCCTCGCGGGCCGCGTCCGTGACCGGGACCCGTGAGCCGCCATCCGCCGTCTCGCCGAGCGCGTGCGTGACCGTCATCGCGCTTCTCCTGTTCGCGTGCTGTTTGCGTTCCTGACCGCCGGGCGGGGCGCCCGGCGGCCGTTACCACTGCCGGGCCGTGATGAACTCCGCGATCGCCATGAACTCGGCCCGCACGTCGCCGGGGATGTCCGCCTCGGCCAGGCACTTGCTGGCCGAGCTCAGCTCGCGGTCCGCCTCGGCCTCGGCCCACCGCCGGCCGCCGGCCGCCTCGACCAGGCCGGCCGCCCGGGCCAGGTCCTCTTCGCTCAGCGCCTCGGTGCGGGCCAGCAGCCCGGCCAGCTCGCGGCCCTCCGGGGTGCCACTGTTCAGGGCCGCGACGACGGGCAGCGACTTCTTGCGCGCCCGCAGGTCGGACTGGACCGGCTTGCCGGTGACGTCCGGCGCGCCCCAGATCCCGAGCAGGTCGTCGGTGAGCTGGAAAGCCTGGCCGATGTGGGCCCCGAAACCGGCCAGGCCCATGGCCAGCGACGGCGCCGCCCCGGCGTGGATGGCACCGATGCTGCACGCGCAGGCCATCAGCGCGGCGGTCTTGTCGCCCGCCATCTCCAGGCACTCGGTCAGGCCGACGTCGTCCCGCTTCTCGAAGGCAAGGTCCGCGCCCTGGCCGGCGATGAGCCGCTGGACCGCGACGGACAGGCAGCGGGCCGCCCAGAGCCCCTGCGGCACGTTGTCCTCCAGCAGCAGTTCCTGGGCCAGCGCGAGCAAGGCGTCGCCGGCCAGGATCGCCGCACCCACGCCGAACACCGTCCAGGCGGTCGGCCGGTGCCGGCGCTCGGCGTCGCCGTCCATGATGTCGTCGTGCAGCAGCGAGAAGTTGTGCACGAGCTCAACGGCCACCGCCGACGTCACGCCGCGCTCCGACGGCGCCCCTGCCGCGCGCGCGGACAGCAGCGCCAGCGCCGGCCGGAGCGCCTTACCCGCCCCGTCCCCGGACGGGCTGCCCTCGGCGTCGGTCATCCCGAGGTGGTAAGCGGCCACCGCCCGGACCTCCGGGGACAGCCGCGAGATGGCCGCTTCCATGGCCGGGCCGACGATGTCCCGGGCCAGGCCCACGCCGGCCGGCATCACGGCGGTCACGCGGCCGCTCCGGCGTGCAGTCCCGCGCCCAGCGCAGGGCTGCCGCCCAGACCACCGATTCCCCGTCTCAGCTCGATCGCCGCGTTAAGTCCGCTGCGCACCGCACCCTCCATCGTGTCTGGCCATCCGGTATCGGTCCATGCTCCAGCGAGCGCCAGGCCGGGCAGTGCGGTGGCCGCGCGCGGCCGCAGCCGCCCGCACCCCGGGCCTTGGCGGAACGTCGCCCGCCGCTCTCTGGTTACGAAAAATTCACTGACCCGCGCGTCCCGCGCGCCGGGCAGCAGGCCGGCCAGCGCCGGCACGAACATCTCCCGCAGCTGGGCGGCGGGCACATCCACGTACGGTTCCGCCGCCGACAGCGACACCGCAAGGTACTGGCCGCGGCGGCTGCTCGCGCCGAATCCGGAGATCTCCGTCCGGTCGAACAGCCACTGCACGGGCGAGTCCACGGCCGCGGCGAACGGCAGCCGGGTCACCCGCCGGTCATAGATCACGTGCACGTTGACGATGGGCGACGTGCCGAGATCTGCCCAGGTCCCGGACGGGACACCCGCGGCGGCCGGCACCAGCTTCGCGGCGGTGTAGGCCGGGGTCGCGATGACCACGCCGTCCGCGGCGATCGTGCCCGGGCCGACGGCGCCGTCCGGATCGCCCGCACCGCTGTCCTCCCCGCGCGCGAGGCGGATCCGGTAGCGCGGGCCGCCGGTTTCCGCGGGCCCGGTGACCTCTACCGCGGCAGCCTTGACGCCCAGCCGGACCTCGGCGCCCAGGCGGCGCAGCAGGGCCAGGCCGGCGGTACCGTGCAGCTCGCCGAGCGGCGCGAGCGGGACGCCGATGTCGGCGGCGTCCTTCTTGCCGAG
>JBEKCN010000197.1:0-6535 GCA_050014855.1 Streptosporangiaceae bacterium
CTGCTCGACCTGGCCCAGATGGCCCGGGTGGCAGGGGAGGACACCTTCACCTACGGCCTGCTGCACCAGCGCCAAGCCTGCCAGGCCGCCACCATCGAGCAAACCCTGCCGGGCCTGGTCCGGCAGGTCCGAAGGGGCCGAAGCAAGCGCGGGCATTGAGCCGTCACCAGCTACTTGGACCCGGTCTCAGTCTCAAGGCCCAGCTGGGGAAGGGGTCTGATAGCTGCCGGACTGCGAGCCTCGGCCATCGGCGCACCACCGTGCCCGGCGGCAGCAACACCGCGCTTGAGAACGGTGGCGCCGGCATGGCTATGGCGCGGACATGTCCGGGACCTTGGCCTGCGGACCCGAACCTGGTGGGCAGCTGTCACTGTCCCACCGGGCTTTCCCGAGCGATTTGATGAGATTGTGGATTTCGGTGATGGGTGGCGCGAGGGTGGATCTTAGAACCGGCCCCGATGGCACCGGAGCCGGAGGCATCGATACAGGCCGCTGACAGCAAAGGGAAAGGAGCCGCATCGTGGACGAGAAGCTCGAGGTGATTGTCATCCCCGTCTCGGATGTCGACCGTGCGAAGGAATTCTACGGAAACCTCGGCTGGAGGCTCGACGCCGACCGTGCCGCTGGTGACAGCTTCCGCATCGTCCAGCTCACACCGCCGGGCTCGGAGTGCTCGATCCAATTCGGCACGAACGTGACGTCGGCCGCGCCCGGCTCCGTCCAGGACCTGTACCTGATCGTCTCCGACATCGAGGCCGCGCGTGCCGAGCTCGTCGCCCACGGTGTCGAGGTCAGCGAAGCGTTCCACGAGGGGGCGCCCGGCGCTCGGTTCCACCACGACGACACGAACGGTCGTGTCAGCGGCCCTGCGCCCGAGAATGCCAGCTACGGCTCGTTCGCCTCGTTCAGCGATCCCGACGGCAACGGGTGGCTGTTCCAGGAAGTTACGACCCGGCTGCCCGGGCGCGTCGACCGTGCCGTGACTTCGTTCGGCTCCGCAAGCGACCTGGCCGACGCGATGCGGCGCGCGGCGGCCGCCCACGGCGAACACGAGAAGCGCATCGGCGAGGCCGACGCGAACTGGCCCGACTGGTACGCCCGGTACATGGTGGCGGAGCAGGCCGGGACGGAGCTGCCGACGTAAGCGCGACGACGACGTGATCGTCATCGGGCTGGGACGGGCTCGGTCACAGACCGTGGTCCCAAAGGGCCGATCCCTCCGCCCGGCCGGACGGCGACCGGTCCGGGGAGACTTGAAAAACGCAAACCGGTGGGCCCGGTCTGTCCGATCGACGGCGGCGAGTGTCAGCAGCAATCGCGTGCTCGCCGGCGCCGACTGCATGATGAAGTTAAGGTCAGAGACCGCCACCCGCGAAACCGAACGGTCGGCTACCAGCGCCTCGATCGTTGCGCTCAAGGCCGAGCGCAGCTGGCGCAGAGCCTGGATGTCCGGCAGGTCTCCACCCGGTACGCGTGCTCGCTCAATCCGCCACCAAGCCTCCGCGTCGCGATCGGCCAACAGGAGCGCGCCGGCGACGCACACGACGGGCCAGGGTGCGCAGTTCTGTCGTGCTGGGCTTGGCGTGCTCGACGCGGAGACGCGCCCCTGGGTGACGCCTACGGGCCTGTATAGCCCCTGGGTGACGTCTACGGGCCTGTATATAGGTGAGGACTTCGACTGCCCCGCACTGGACACCGTGTTCCTGGCCGCCTCACAGGTCGGGGAAGGAGCGGCCGGGGTTGTGCTCGGACAGCACGGACGCCGGCCCGATGAGGCTCTTGTCCGGTTCCCCGATGACCTGCTCGGTCTTGCCCTTGTAGTCGTACTTTCTCAGCACGTGCTTGATCGCCTCGAGCCTGGCCCGCTTCTTATCGTTGCTCTTGACCACCGTCCACGGCGCCTGCTCGCTGTCGGTGTAGTGGAACATCGCCTCCTTGGCATCGGTGTAGGCGTCCCACTTGTCGAGCGACTCGATGTCCATCGGGCTCAGCTTCCACTGCCGGACCGGGTCGACCCGGCGGATGATGAACCGGGTGCGCTGCTCCGAGCGCGTCACCGAGAACCAGAACTTCGTCAGGTGCAGCCCGGAGCGGACCAGCATGCGCTCGAACTCCGGCGCCTCCCGCATGAACTCGCTGTATTCCGTGTCCGTGCAGAAGCCCATCACCCGCTCCACGCCCGCCCGGTTATACCAGGAGCGGTCGAACATGACGATCTCGCCCGCAGCGGGCAGATGCGGTACATAACGCTGGAAATACCACTGGGTCTGTTGCCGTTCGCTCGGCCTGGCCAGCGCGACCACCGTGGCGCCGCGAGGGTTCAGGTGCTCGGTGAACCGCTTGATCGTGCCGCCCTTGCCGGCCGCATCGCGGCCCTCGAACACGATCACGATGTGCTCGCCCGTGGACTTGACCCAGTTCTGCAGTTTGACCAGCTCGACCTGCAGCGGACGCTTGAGGTATTCGTACTCCTCCCGCGTCATCTTCTCGGCATACGGGTAGTCCTCGCGCCACGTGTCGACCACCCGGCCGTCCGGCCAGCGCAAGACTGGGTCATCGTGTTCGTCGTCGTCGTCAACGCTCAGCCCCGCCATAAGGACCGGATCGGACGCCCAGTCTTCCGGCAGCGCATTGAACTCGGAAGCGGATTGACTAGTCATGTTCTCAGCACAGCACCTTCCCGGCCCGCGGTCACGAGCCGGGCTGGATCTACCCCGGCCAGTCGCTGCCGCAACACAAGCCGTGTGCCGCAAGTGGAAGGGGAGTGTGTAATGAAGGTGATCCTGACCGGCGGTACCGGGTTCGTCGGTGCCGAGGTGCTGCGGCAACTGGCAGACGACCCGGCCGTGACCGAGGTGACCTGTCTGATCCGCAGGCCCGTCGAGATTGAGTCACCGAAAGTGGAGTCGGTGGTGCTCGACGACTTCACCCAGTACAACGACGAACTGGTCGCCAAGCTGTCTGACCACTCGGCATGCATCTGGACACTCGGCGGCAAGGAGTCGGACCTGAAGGACCCGGCGGTGCATGAACGCATCACCCACGACTTCACCTTGGCTCTGGCAACGGTGGTCGCCGATGCCGCCGGGCCGTTCGTCTTCTGCTACCTGAGTGGCGCCGGCGCGGACCCGGGGGAGACGTCCACGTTCCCCTGGGAGAGGCTGACCCGCCATCTCAAGGGACGTACCGAGAAGGACCTGCGCGCCCTGGCCGGCGCGCATCCCCGATTCACGGTGTGCTGCTTCCGGCCGGCGGGCATCCTTCCGCGCGACACCGGCTCCGCCGCGCGTTTCCTGCTCTCGCCCATCTCCATCCGGGTCGACGAGCTGGCCGAAGCGCTCATCGACGTCGCCGTTCGCCCCTCCGCTACGACCCCGGCCGTGTTGTCCAACTCGGGCATCAAGCACCTTGCCCGCGCCGCCGCGAAGACGCGCTGAATCAAACCTCCCCGTGCGGCTGCGCCGTGGCCACGCCGGGTGAACTCCTCGTCTGCCACCTACGCGGTCCCAGTCCATCTGGCTCCATCAGAGTGTGATAGCCGATTTCCTCCAGCGGCTGCAGCTGGACCCGGCGCCGGGCCGCCTCCACCGCTCCGGCCAGGTCACCCACTCGCGCCCGTGCCGCACAGGCCAGGTCGCACAGGTCCACGCACTGGCGCTCAAGCTGCGCCCTGGCGTCGAAGAGCCAGTCGTCGTACACGCCGGCAGCAACTCACCCCGGTAGGCGGCGATCGCCGCGGGGGCATGCCGCAGGATCCCGTCGTCATCATCGGCAGCCGCGGCCGCCAGGGCCGCTTCGCGCTCAGTATCGAAGACGCGCACGTCGACGTGGCATGTCTTCGTGTCGCTCCAGCACAGCTCCCTGGGCGTCACCACAAGCGTTGGCTCGTCCCCCAGGATCTGGCGCAGGTGGTGGAGTTCGCGGCGCAGGTTGGTCAGTGCCTGCGCATCCGTGGACTCGGGCCAGAGCAGGCCGGCGATACGCGGCCGGGCCTGCGCGGATCCGGCATGCAGGACCAGGAATGCGACCAGGGCGACGACGCGCGACGACCGGCCCCGGATGCTTCCGGCCCGGTCGTCAGTGATTGCCTGCTCGCCCAGCAGCGACACGTGCAACACATCGACCCTCCTACAGCCTTAGTGAGCCGGCCGGTACGAAGAAGCGATGGAGCCCGTGTGGAGATCGTATGGAGATCCAGCCCGGTTGCCCGTCGAGCCGGAAGCGCGTTCGGCCGCCCTGGTCAACCTCTTACCGACAGAGGAGTTCGGCCACGCCTTCGGCGGACAGGTACTCAGTGACCGGAATCGCTAATATTAATTGCTTCAGGGCTGTCCCCAGTTTGCGGCGGCCAAGCCGGGCTTCCGGAGGCCAAAAACCCGGCCGGCCTGATATTGCGTCGCAAACATGTCCTGATGGCGGCCCCGCAGGGCCTCGCTCAGGTTGTCAATGCCGTGGGTTTGCCGGCGCTTCTATTGGGGCAGCGCCAGCGGTTGGCCGGTCAGGGCCTGATAGTCGGCGGCGAGCTGGGCCTGGTCCACGCCCTGTTCAAATGCCGTGGTCCCAAGGTGCTCAGGCCAGATGACAACCCACGCCTCCTCGACGAGTGGGCTGCCCTGGACGACGCCGTTCCAGAAGGAACGGGCGAACTCAGTCTCCTGGGCCCAGGTGATGAACATAACATCGGCGGTCGAGTAGCCGCCGCCGAGAATGGCGTGGCCGCCATCGATGGGCGAGCCTGCGACATCAGTCCAGGCGTGGCCTTCGGCAAACTGCTTCTGGTTCGCGTCCAGCACCTGGATTCCTAGCCATAGCCCACCGAATATGGCCAAGGCGGCCCTCACTTCGTCGATGTTGGTGGGGTCGACCTTTGCGAAGGCGACCGCGCTCATGCCATCCGGGCCACCGGTCGTATGCAGGTACTCCAAACCGGTCTGGATATCCATGCCCTGGTCATCGCTGCTTCCCGGCCCGTTGGTTTCGCTGGTGCCGTTCGGGTCGAAGCCCGGATTTTGTGTCTCATAGAACTGCCACACCTGCGCTTGGGTGGGGTAGTACTCGGTGGTCAGCGTCGCGGTGACCAGGCGTCGTGTATTCGCCCACGTGACCGCGTTGCAGTCGCCGGCAACGTCGTTGCCTAGCATCTGCCAGCCGGTTAGCTTGACGAGATAGTCCTCGTTCTGTGGGTAGGTCGGGGCTGCGCCCGACAGGAAGCTCCCGAACCTCAGTGCGGGAGCGTTTTTGGGCGGTCGGCGACCATACTTGTACGGCATCGTGTTCCCTTGTCTCGGTGAGCTATGGGACTATGGAGGACACAATCGCGTCCTGGACTCTGTAATTCAGAGGAGCGCCACGCCGCCCTGATACGCCTGAATCCAAGATCTTTGAGGCCGGCCATTGCCGCCGCACGCGGTCGGCAAGTTAAGCGCTGCGCCCGATGCCCTTGCCTTACGACATGTGCTATTGACCAGGCTAAATAAAAGGTCGCGCCCGACTGCATAAGTTCTGCCGAATTAGCCTTCGCGTGCGGCGGCCGAGCTATGCAACTGGTGCCTAGGTCTCAGCGACTGGCTGGCAACAGCAGGCATTGAGCCGCTGGGCGCTGACCCGGAACTGGATAATCCGCCTGCTATTGACAACACGGCACATAAGTTCGTGACTCGTACCTATTCGACGAAACGCGCGGTTGCAGTTATGGACTGCCCCACTCAATTCGCCGCTGCGCGTGCCTGCCGGGTGGGCGGTACTGGCATCAGTCCAGTTTGGTGGCCGTCAAAGGCGCGTTCCTGGGCAAAGGCGCGTTCCTGGGCGGCCATCCGCCGCCTCAGTCCGGCCCGGGCAGACCGCAGGGAGCGCGGTCGCAGTGATGATGGACTGCCGACGACGCCCGCCCATCGGATCACTCCCCTGCATGCGGTGACGAGACGGGAGCGGGAAGGACCTGATCCGCTTCTCGCGGGTCCTGATGGCGCGGTGCGCGGAACGGGGCTGAACGTTCCGTTCCTCCGCGTCGGGACCGGTCCTTCCCGCCAAATTTCATTCCAGTCGGTGTATCCCCGGGCGAACTAGATGCCAACGGCCTGCTGCGGCGTGACCTTCGTCGATCCTGGCCTGAGATCCGAGCCGCTAGCACCGCTGCACCTGGCCCGCCAAGGCGCGGGCCAGGTGAGCATATAGTCCCCGGTAGCGCGACTATTACGGTCTCTGCCCTCATGAGGCGACCGTTGGCTCACTGCTCAGGCGGCTTCCTCCTCTCCCGCCGCTGCTTCCGGGGCTCGACGCTGGAGCCGGCTACTCACCGCCGAACTTCTTGATCTCCTCGAACTCGGCCTCGGTCAGCTCGCGCGGCACGTCATCCTTGGCGACCTTCGAGCTCTGCACGTACTGCCGGATGCTCTCGACGATTTCGGGGTTGGCCAGCGTGGTGACGTCCCCGACGTCAGCGAAGTTGGAGATCGACGCGATGACCCGGCGCATGATCTTGCCGGACCTGGTCTTCGGCATGTCGGGCACGATCCAGACGTTCTTCGGGCGGGCG
>JBEKCN010000198.1:0-6530 GCA_050014855.1 Streptosporangiaceae bacterium
CGCGAACCGCGACCACCGCGACGGATATGGCCAGGATGCTGGGATGCTCCGACGCGCGGGCCAGCATGAAGCCGGAGGTGGCCAGCAGGGCCACGCCGAAACCGGTGGCGGCCGCGCCCGCCAGGACCGACAGGGCCAGCCGCCCGCGCAGCGGACCGGCCAGCCCGAGCAGCCGCAGCAGCGGCCGCCGGCCCGCTGGCCCGTGCCCGGGCACAGGCCCCCGCCCGGGCACAGGCCCGCTCCCGGCCCCGCCCGCGCTCAGGGCGCCGCCGGTCACGCCGTCACCGCCGCGACCGTGGCCCGCCCGGAGCCGGCCGATGCCACCAGCGTCCCGTGCTCCAGGCTAAGGGCCCGCCCGCCGGCCCCCACGGACCAGCCCCGCCCGTGGCTGATCAGGATGACGGTTCGGCCGGCCAATTCCGTATCCAGAGCCGAGGCGATCAGCCGGGCCCCGGCCGGATCCAGATGAGCGGTTGGTTCGTCCAGCAGCAGCAAGGGAGCATCCCGCAGGAACGCGCGGGCGAGCGCGATCCGCTGACGCTGGCCGGCGGACAGCCGCAGACCGCGCTCCCCGAGCGGCGTGTCGTAGCCGGACGGCAGCGATTCGATGAACTCGGCGGCGCCAGCCAGCCGGGCCGCCCGGCCGACAGCGCCGCGGCTCGCGCCGGGCTGACCGAGCGCGATGTTGTCGGCCGCGCTCCCGCTGAACAGGTACGGCTGCTGCGGTACCCACGCGATCTGCCGCCGCCACTGCTCCAGATCCGTTGCGGCCAGGTCGACGCCGCCCGCCTCGATGGTCCCGGCCGCCGGGGCCACGAAGCGGAGCAGCAGGGCCAGCAGCGTGCTCTTGCCCGCGCCGCTCGGCCCGGTCAGCACGATCCGCTCACCCGGCGCGATGGCCAGGCTGACCCCGTCCAGGGCGGGCCGGGGCCGGCCCGGGTAGATCACGGTGATCCCGTGAAGCCTGATCTCGGCGGCCCGCAGGTCCGCCGTCACCGTGGGCGCCGCTGTCACCGTGGGCGCGGCCGCCGTCACCGTGGACGCCGCCCCCGTCGTCACCGTGGGCGCCGCCCGGCCGGTCGGCCCGTCCGGCACCGGGGTGTCCAGGATCTCGAACGCGCGCCCGGCCGCGGCGGCCCCCTCCATGCTCGCGTGGAACTGGGCCCCGACCGCGCGCAGCGGCAGAAATGCCTCCGGAGTGAGCAGCAGTACCAGCAGTGCCGTCTCATAACCGAGGTGGCCGTACAGCAGGCGGAGCCCGACTTCCACCGCGACGAGCGCGGTGGCCACCGCGGCGGCTAGCTCCAGGACGAGCGCGGACAGAAAAGCGACCCGCAAGGTCGCCATGGTCGTTCTCCGGTAGTCGTCCGTAACCTTGGCGATCACCTCTTCCTGCGCCCTGGCCCGGCCGAACACCTTGAGCGTGGGCAGGCCCTCCACCACATCGAGGAAGTGCCCGCCCAGGATGGCCAGCAATCGCCATTGCCGCCGGGTCTGCGCCTTGGTGTGCCAGCCGACCAGCACCGCGAACACGGGGATCAGCGGCAGCGTCACCGCGATGACGACCGCCGAGATCCAGTCGGCGGCCGCCACCCTGGCCAGCACGGCGATGGGCACCAGTACGCCGAGCACGAGCTGCGGCAGGTAGCGGGCGAAATAGGGGTCCAGTCCGTCCAGGCCCCGGGTACTCAGGGCCGCGATCTCACCCGCCCGCTGACGACCCAGCCACCCGGGACCGAGCCGCAGCGCCCGCGCGGTGAGCGCGCTGCGCAGCTGCGATTTGACGGTCGCGGCCGCGCGAAGCGCGGTCACTTCCCCGCCGTAGCTGACGGCCGCCCGCATCAGCACCACGATGAGCAGCGCTGTCAGGGTGCCCGCCAGTGCGCCCGCGACCTCGCCGCGGACCGCGGTGGCCAGGGCGCGGGCCAGCAGGCCGGCCTGGGCCAGAATCAGCGCCGTCCCGGCGAGTCCGAGGGCCACGGTCACGACCAGGTAGCCGCGGGCCGCCCGGGCGTAACGCAGCAGCCGCGGATCCACTGGGCCGTGATTCTTCCTGGGCTCCGCCGGGCGGCCACTCAGCGCCGTGCGCCCGCCGATGCTCATACCGCCGATCATGCGGTCATCCAGCCCCGGACAACTCACCCCGGCCGGGTGAAGCGCGCCACAGCCCAGGCGGTAGACGGTGAACCATTCGATCAATCATGCGTCCGGCGGAGCACCGTGCTCGGCGGCTGACGCCGGACGCATCGGCCAGGAGGTGCCCTTTGCCTGACGTCGGCCCCCCGACGGCGGATCCTGCCGCCGAAGCCTCAGGCCCCCGCCGCGACGACGAGGCACTTGAGCTGGAACGTCTGCGCACCGAGGTCGCCGAGTTGCGCGCTCAGCAAGCGACCCAGCCGGCGGCCCCGCACCGGCGCGTCGGCTGGCGGGCTCCCGTGGCCACGGTTCTCATCGTGCTCGGCTGCGTGCTCGCTCCGATTTCGGTGCTGGGCGTCTGGACCGCCAACCAGGTCTCCAATACCGATCGTTACGTGGCCAACATGGAGCCACTCATTCATGAGCCGGCCATACAGAATGCGCTGACCGACAAGATCTCGGCTCAGCTCACGAGCCACCTCAACGTGACCTCGTACGTCGATCAGGCCGCTGGGGCCCTGAACAGCAAGGGACTGACGCGCGCCGGAACGTTGCTGCAAACAGTCGCCCCGCAGATCAACGGCTCGGTGGACGGCTTCATCCACAGCCAGGTGCACACGATCGTGGCGAGCCAGCAGTTCGCTCAGCTGTGGGTCACGGCCAACACCGCCATCCATCAGGCGGTGGTGAAAGCGCTATCCGGGCAGGGCAACGGGTCGATCACCACCAGCAACGGCAAGGTCGTCCTCAACCTCGGGCCGTTCATCGACCTCGTCAAGCAGGACCTGGTCAAACGCGGCTTCACGATCGTTGAAAAGATCCCGCCCATCAACCCGACGTTCCCCCTGTTCTCGGATAAGTACCTGGTCAAGGCGCAGACGGGCTACCGGCTGATCAACGATCTCAAGATCGTGCTGCCGATCCTGGCCCTACTGTTGCTGGCTGGAGGCGTGTATGTGGCCCGCAGCCACCGGCGCGCCCTGATCG
Source organism: Streptosporangiaceae bacterium (assembly GCA_050014855.1). Classification (GTDB taxonomy): domain Bacteria; phylum Actinomycetota; class Actinomycetes; order Streptosporangiales; family Streptosporangiaceae; genus Bog-532. The sequence continues at coordinate 3,124 of JBEKCN010000198.1, forward strand.
GGGCGGGTCTCGGCCTCGCCGCATCGATGCTGGTGCTCGCCGCCGGGTTGCTGATCTTCCGCAGCATCTACCTGAACAGTGTGCCGAGCAACGTGCTTCCCTCCGACGCGGCGGCCGTTCTGTTCGACACGCTCGTGCGGTTCATCAAGGAAGGGCTGCGCGCGATCCTGGTCCTGGGCCTGGTCATCGCCGCCGCCGCGTTCCTGACCGGGCCCTCGATCACCGCGGTCAAGATCCGGGGTGCCACCGCATCCGGTTTCACCTGGCTGCGGCAGAAGCTCGACCGTGCGGGTATGCGAAGCGGCCCGGTCGGCACGTGGACGTACGCGCATCGCATGGCGCTCCGCATATCGGCCGTGGCCCTCGCCGCGCTGATCTTCGTGTTCTGGGGACAGCCCAGTGCTGTCCTCGTCATCGTGCTCGTCATCCTGCTTCTGCTTGTTCTCGGGCTGATCGAACTGATCGGCAGCAGGCCGCCCGCTCCGCCCACCCCGCCTGCTCCGCCCAGTCCGCCTGCCCCGCCCGCTCAGCCGGGGATGGCGGCCAGCCAGTGATCCTGCAGGCGGCTGGGCTCGCGCTGCTGGCCGCGCTGTCCCCGACGGCGCTGCTGGTGTCCGCCGTCTACCTCGGATCCGCCCGGCCCCGGCTGGTCGGCACGGCCTACCTGGCGGGCGCGATCATCATGAGCCTGATAATGGGCCTGGTGGTGATCGGGATCCTGCGCCACGCCGGCCTGAGCCACCACAATCAGCGCACGCCCCGCTACGGCCTGCGGCTCGGCCTCGGCCTGCTGATGCTCGCGGCGGGTGCCTTCCTCGCCCGGCGGAAGCCGAAGCAGCCCGATCCCAGCAAACCCAAGCAGGGGCTCGTCTCGAGGATGATCGCCAATCCCACCCCGGGCAGCGCCTTTGCCGTCGGCCTGCTCCTGTTCGCGCCGGGTGTCACGTTCATCGCCGCGGTCCAGGTGATCGCCACTTCCAATGCCGACGTCGAGGCCACCACGGTGGCCATCATCGTCGTCGTCGTGATCAACGCGATCCTGGTGTGGCTGCCCCTGCTGGTGCACATCTTCGCGCCCGGCGCGACGACCCGCTACCTGACCGCGTTCAACGGCTGGCTGCGCGCGAACGGGAACAAGATACTCATCGCGGTCCTCATCGTGGGCGGGGCCATCGTGGCCGGCAACGGCATCTTCGGCCTGGCGGGCGGCTGACGAAATCGCGCCCGGATCATCCTCCGCGGGTGAAGCGCCGCCTGCGGGCCGGCGCCACAGTTGATCCGGGTGATGGCCGCAGTGAGCCACCCGCTCAGCGCTCGAAGACCTAAGGAGCCTAATCATGACATCGCCAGTCAAGGCCGAAGTCGATGCCGCGACCGTAGACATACTGACCGCCCTGGCCGTCGGTGACCAGGGAGCCCTGGAGGAGGTTCTGGCGTTCCGGGAAACCGAGCAGGCCAGCACCGGCCTGGACGCCCGCACCTTCTCGCTCGTCAAGATCGCCGCGCTCATCGCCCTCGACGCGCCGCCCGCCTCGTACCTGTGGCAGGTAGCCAACGCGCTGGCCGCCGGCGCCACGGCGCAGGACCTGCTGGGCGTGCTGCGGGCGGTCCTGCCTCAGGTGGGCGGGCCCCGGGCCATGGCCGCCGCCCCTGAACTCATGATCGCCCTCGGCCTCGAGCTGCCCGACAACCTTTAGGACGCCCGACCACCTGTAGGACGACCGCTCAGCCACGTGATCCATTGACTTCAGGAGGCAGCGATGAGAAGACGGCGCCCGCTCTTGCGCGCGGCGGTAGTCGGTGGCGGCGCGTACGCCGTCGGCCGCAGCTCGGCGAACAGAAGAGCAAGCCAGGCCCAGCAAGATGATGACCAGAATGCCCGGATCGACGACCTCGAGCAGCAGCAGCAGCCAGTTCAGCAGGCGCCCGCTCCGCAGGCGGCCGCGCCGGCCGCGGGGCCGTCGCTGCTCGACCAGCTGAACCAGCTCGACGCCCTGCACCAGCAGGGCGCGCTGACCGACAACGAGTTCACCGCCGCCAAGGCCAAGCTGCTCGGCAGCTAATTCAGCGACGGCCCGCGGCCGTCCGGTCGCGATTACGTGGCGGTGCGCTCGGCTACGCCTCGCACCGCCACGCGCGGGTCCAGGAGGAAGCCCGGTGAGTACGCTGCCCGATCCGCTCGCGCTGTTGCGGTCCCGGAGCTATATCGTTCTGCTGGTCATCGCCGCGATCATCGGCGCGCCCGTCTCGGCGGCGGCCTACTTCTTCCTGGCCCTGGTCAGCAAGCTGCAGGGGTGGATCTTCACCGATCTGCCCAAGGGCGTGGGCTTCCACGCCGAACCGCTGTGGTGGCCCATTCTGCCGCTGCTGCTGGCCGGGGTGCTGGTGGCCCTGACCATCAAGTACCTGCCCGGCAAGGGCGGCCACTCGCCCGCCGACGGGTTCAAGGCCGGCGCGGGGCCGCCGTCCCCCCGGGAGCTTCCGGGCATCGTGCTGGCCGCGCTGGCCACGTTGAGCCTGGGCGTGGTACTCGGCCCCGAGGCCCCCTTGATCGCCCTCGGCGGCGGGCTCGGCGTCCTCGCGGTCAAGCTCGTCAAGCGCGACGCGCCGGCCCGGACCCAGGCGGCCGTGGCCGCGGCCGGCAGCTTCGCCGCCATCAGCACGCTGCTCGGGTCGCCACTGACCGGAGCCTTCCTCCTGATGGAGGCCGCCGGCCTCGGCGGGACGATGATGCAGGTGGTGCTGGTCCCGGGCCTGCTGGCCGCCGGTGTCGGCTCGCTCGTGTTCGTCGGCCTGAACGCCTGGACTGGGCTGGGCACGTTCTCGCTGGCCATCCCGGGCCTTCCGCACGTCGGGGCGCCCACCTTCGGGGAGTTCGGCTGGGCCTTGGCCATCGGCGTGCTGGCGGTCCCGTTCGGGATGGGAATCCGGTGGCTCGGCCTGTTCCTGCGGCCTTATGTCGAGCGGCGGATGGTGCTCTTCACCCCGCTGGTCGGCCTGGCCGTCGCGGGCCTGGCCATCGCGTTCGCCGCCGGCACCGGGAAAGGCTCGTCCGAGGTGCTGTTCTCCGGGCAGTCCGCCCTCGGCCCCTTCGTGGACCACGCCGCCAGCTACACCGTCGGGGCACTGGTGCTCCTCCTGGTCTGCAAGGGGATCGCGTACGGGGTCTCGCTCAGCAGCTTCCGCGGTGGCCCCACGTTCCCGGCCCTGTTCCTCGGGGCGGCGGGCGGGGTCGCGCTGTCGCACCTGCCCGGGCTGCCGCTCGTTGACGGCGTGGCCATGGGCATCGCCGCGATGTCCGTGGTCATGCTCAGACTGCCGCTGACCTCCGTGCTGCTGGCCTCCCTGCTGCTGGCCTCGGACGGCCTGGCCGTCATGCCGCTGGTGATCGTGGCCGTCGTGGTGGC
>JBEKCN010000199.1:0-6526 GCA_050014855.1 Streptosporangiaceae bacterium
ATTTTCGCCGTGGAGAAGCAGGTTGGCAGCTCTTACCTCACCGGCCGCGCCCTTGAATCCCTCGTCGCCCTGCTGATCGTGCTCGGGATCAGCCTGGAGGGTCTGGATTCGTCCATCGACCGGACGGCCTTCGCGGCGGTCCTGCTATTTTGCGCCGCCGCGTCTGCGGTGTCTCCGGTCCGGCAAACTTCCGCCTACCGGTCCTCGCACGTCAAGCCGACCGCCTACAACCTCCGCTTGTTCCTCAGCCTGCTCCTGGTCGCTGCGTACGCGGTGGCCGGCGTCACCCTGCTGGCCCAGGCTGGCGGCGGGCTGCACTGGCTTCCGCTGGCGTTCATCCTCGCGGTCACCATTGCCGCATCCAACGCATGGATCTTGCTGGTCGAGGTCCTTCGCTAGGGAGGCGGCGAGCGTGCTCTGGCAGGCCGAACAGCTCAGCGAGATCTCGGTGGCACTCGAGGCGGCGCGCGGCGGGCAGCCCACGGTCTTGAGCGTGCTGGGAGAGCCCGGCATGGGAAAGACTTCGCTGCTGCGCGAGATCGCCGCTCGCTCGTCTGGCTTTAACGTCCTGGAGGCAGACGGACGGGAATCGGCTTACCGTGACCCGTTTGATCTGCTTCGCCAGCTCGGTGTCCGCGATGACCACTCCGGCGGCAGCATCTCCAGGGACCCGCTGGTCGCGACCCAGGGCCTGCGCGACCTGGTCGACACGCTCAGCCCGTCCGGTCCGGTGCTGATCCTGGTCGACGATCTGCAGTGGGCCGATCAGGAGTCGGTCGAGTCGCTGTACTGGCTGGTTCAGCGCGCTTACGGTGACCGCCTGCTGGTGGTGCTCGGGTCCCGCCCGGAAGGCCCCGGGGGTGCAGGCGCCTGGCGCCGGCTGATGCAGCGGGCGTCCCGCGGGCCAGTCTTGTCGCTGACCGGGCTGTCCTTCGAACAGGCCACCGCAGCGGTACTGGCTGTCGATCCGGGCGCGGCCCCGGATGTTGTTCGCCGTCTGTGGGAGCACTGCGAGAGAAGCCCATTCCACCTGGATTCGCTTCTGCGGCAGTACGGCTTTACCGAACTGGCCGCGATGCGCTATCTGCCGGCACCGGGCGAACTGGCCGCCCGCATGAACGCGGAACTGTCCCGCTATGCGCTCGATGTCGTGGGTCTGGTCCACGCGTCGGCGGTTCTGGGATACAGCTGGCAGGCGTTGCCCAGGCTGGCTTCGGTGGGCCAGGTCGCTGACCCGGCTGGTGCGCGCGAAGCTCTCGTGGAGGCGGGCCTCCTGGTCGCGCGGATGCCGGACACGACTTCGCCGCTGCGGACGTCGCACGCACTGGCACGGGCGGCCATCTACCAGTCGATTCCCTATGCCCGCCGGCGGCAGCTTCACCTCCGCGCGGCCGAGCAGGCCGGCAGCGTCATGGAGTCGCTCGAACATCGAGTTGCGGCAGCGGATCACTACGACGACACGCTTGCCAACGAGCTGGAGCAGGCCGCACGGGCCGCTCACGCCGCGGGGGACTTCCGGCAGGCAGGCCAAATGTCTCGCTGGGCGAGTGAACTGAGCGATGATGCCGTTCTCCGGAATCGCCGGTGGCTCGACGCGGTCGTGGACATGACCCTGGCTCGCGACGTCGCATGGGTGCGGCAGCAACTTCCCGCGATACGGTCCGCGCCGGACCTGGCCCGCCGGGCGGTGGTTCAGGGTCTCATGCTCGGAGTCGAGAAGCGATGGCTGGACGCCTGGGCCACGTACACCTCCGTCAGCGAGACCGTGCTTGACCAGGCGGACTCGGTTGTCCGCTACCGCCTGCTGGTCCTGACGGCCTGGTCGATGATCTGCGCTGGCCGGGACCTCGAGGAGCTCGCCCGGCTGCTGGCCCGGGCAGCAGACGAGCTAACCCCTGACCGGGCCCTGATCGGAAATGAGATCTTCGCGCGCGGGATGCTGGGCCTGCGGCGACGAGATGCGGCAGCCCTCGACGAGACCTTGAACTCGATCCCTGCGCGGTCATCGGACACGCCGCTGCAGCTGACCTACAAACTTGCCTGGCGCGGTTCGGTGCACGCCTTCTGGGGCGACGCCGCAGCCTCGGAAGCCGACCTGGCCGAAGTGACTACCCGTATCCGCGGCGGTGTCGGCGACAACAGCGACGGTATCTACAACGGCTTGCTGGCTTTCGCCCGCTGGCAGAACGGCTCGTGGAATCTCGCCGACGCCGAGATGCGGATCGCGCTGGATCACGTGGTCGAACAGCCCCATCCGATGCTCCGCGCCATCGTGCCAATGCTGCACGCGGGGCGGGGCAACTTCGACCAGGCGGACAAGGAACTGCGCCAAGCAGCGGATGTCCTGCAGGTAATGCCCTGGCGTGAGCCGGTGCACCTGTACGTGATCAGCTACGTCGCCCGCCTGCACGCAGGCGCCGATCCGGCGGCCCAGAAGATGGGACTGCAGCAGCTGCGCGCTGTCTTCGGCGACTCGATCCTGACGGTTCCCGGCTTCACCGGCGCCCTGTGGATATTCCACCTGGCGATCGCCGCGATCTGGGCCGGCGACTTGGACCTTGCCGGGGAGCTGACCCGGCAGGGCGAAAGACAACCGCACCCACAGCGCTGGATGGAGTGGGTGCCGGCCTGGGTGCGAGGACTGGCCGCCGAAAGCGCCGGGGCGATCGAGCAAGCGCGCCTGCACCTGGATGCGGCGGTAGGCGGGTTCAGTGACGATCTCCCGCTCTACCGCGCCCACGTTCTCACCGATCACGCGCGGGTCGCGGCTTCCCAGCACGACCACGCAGCCTTCCGCCGGTCACTGGACGCAGCCGGCCAGCTCTACCACGTCCTCGGAGCTGTGCCCTATCTCTCGCGGCTTCACGAGACCGCGGATCCGCTGCCGTCCGGTTCGCGGGTCGAGGTGGATGTGCTGTCCGCGCTCAGCGACCGCGAGCGCGACGTTGCGACGCTCCTGGTCAGCGGACTCAGCTACGCCCAGATCGCCCGCGACCTCTACGTCACCCGCGCGACCGTCGGGTTTCACACCGGCAGGATCTACGCCAAAACCGGCGTCACCTCCCGTGCCGAACTCATCGACCTCGTCCGAAGCGGCACCCCCGGGGCTCGGAACTAGTCGATTCGTACAGTCGCGCCGGCCGCCGTCAGCGGAAGTCTGTTGGTATCAGCCCACCGGATACCAGCAGACAAGGAACCGACCATGACCACGACGACCGCCGCCAATCCGGATCCCGCCGTGAAGGCCCCGAACGCAATCAGTGTTACCGGCTTCTTCGCCGACGAGCAGTTCGACTTCCTCGCCCGCAGCGCTATCGGCTACGCCGCCAAGGGCGTCATGGACGTCGGCGAGGTGTTCGCCACGATCGCCCGCATCACCGACGGCGACGCCGACAGCTGGTATGCCGCCTGGCGCCAGACCGCCGACAAGCTCCACGCCCGGGCCACTGCGGCGCTTGTCTCCGGCCACGTCGCCACGGCCAACACGTTCTTCCTCGCCGCCGCGGAGGCCTACTCACAGACCAACGCCGTTGCCGACCGCCAGCACGACCAGACGCTCTCCGGGCCGACCTTCGACCTGCAGATCCAGTGCTGGGAGGCCTTCATCGACTCGGCCGACGGCCGCCCCCAGCGCATCGCCGTCCCGTACCAGCCGGTTCCGATTCCCGGGTACCTGTTCCGCCCCGACGCCTCCGGTACGCCCCGCCCGACCCTGGTCATGACCAACGGCAGCGAAGGGTCACTGTCCGGACTGTGGGCCTGGGGCGTCACCACCGCACTCGCCCGCGGCTGGAACGCCTTCATCTATGATGGCCCCGGCCAGCAGACCATGCTCTTCCACCACAACGTGCCGTTCCGACCGGACTGGGAAGCGGTCATCACCCCCGTCGTCGACAGCCTCATCGGCCGCCCCGACGTCGACGCCTCGGCGCTGCTGGCCTACGGCTGCAGCCAGGCCGGCTACTGGGTACCGCGCGCCCTGGCCTTCGAGCACCGCTTCGTCGCGGCAGCCGTCGACCCCGGCGTCATGGACGTCTCAACCAAGTGGCTGACGTATATCCCCGCCGAACTGATCGCCATGCTGCAGGCCGGCAGCAAGGACGCTTTCAACGCCGCCATCGCCGAAGCCGCCGCCAAAGACCCGATGCTCGCCCAGGCCATGGCCGCCCGCGGCCGCCCCTTCGGCAAGCCGACCGCTTACGACACCTTCAAAGCAGCCACCGAATACAACCTTCGCGAGGTCGTCACCGAAATCAGCACCCCGATGCTGATCACCAACCCGGACGACGAGACCTTCTGGCCCGGGCAGTCGCAGAGCCTCTACGACAATCTCACCGGCGAACGGGAGATCACCCACTTCCTGCGCGAAGACGGCGCCAACTTCCACTGCGAGCCCATGGGCCGCGCAGAGACAGAATGCCGAATCTTCGACTTCTTGCAGGACCACCTCGACCAGAGGAACTGACTCAATCAAGATGTGCCCCCTCGCGAACCGTCACCATCGAAGCGAGCGAGGGGGCCGTGCCGCATCTCACTGACGAAAATGCTCACCACTTCGGACACCGCAGGCGCATGAATCATCTTGGTCGCTTTGCAGGAATTCTCCGGATTACCTCCTCGGCCACGAATGGCCGGTCATTCTCGTCGATGTACCACGGCAACATTCGCGAGGTCACACATGGATACACGTCTCGATCCCACTCAGGCACGAACGCCGCGCCTTGCATCTGACTTTCGGCGATTGCTGTTTTCGGCGGCAATCGGTGTGCCAGCAACGGCGGCAGCAGAAGGTCTATATCTAGCCTTCTCGGGTAGTGGTCTATCTGTGGTTGCGGTCGTCGTCGCCGCGTACATTTTTTCGGCCGCATCGTCTCTCGCCCATTTCATCACCACGTTCGCGATTTTCCAGAACGCTGACGCTGAATCGCTGGCACACTGGGTCGCCGCGACCGCGCCGACCGGACGGCTCTCTCGAGTGCAAGCCGAATTCGCAGGAACTGGTCCGACCATTTCAGTGCAATGGTCGGGTCTTGCCATCGTGTCGGTGGTGGTGCTGGCACTCTCGCCCGACCTCCTCAGGCACCCGCTGCTGGTCGCGCTGAGCGCTGCCGTGGTGACGACATCATGGCTGGTCACCATAGTCTCGTACGCGGTTCCATTACGCACGCGTAACGGCAACCGTCGGCGGGCTAACGTTTCCCGGCGACCGAGGCATGGTCTTCTGGGATTGCGTGTACCTCGCCACCCAGGTACAGACCAAATTCTCATCCTCAGATGTTGTCGTCGAAACAACCCTGACCCGCAGAATTGTCAGCGGCCACACGATCGTCGCATTCGCCTTCAACACGGTCATTATCGCCCTACTTATAGCCGTGCTCTTCCTCGGTCACAACTGATGAGTCAGTCTAAGTTGGAGCAGCCGGACGGGCAGCCACGTGCCCAGCGGGTGCGCACATACCTGGCTGCAATCACCAGCACCTAAAGCAAAGCAGCTCCCGGGTGCTAGTCGACTTATCGATCGACTCAAGTGCATGGTGGCCTTGGCCGGCCCACATGCTGCGCTCGTCTTGACCATGAAAAACTCAGCCGGGGTGTGGGCCCCGTTTCTGGGGGCGATCATGACCAGCTGGGCGCGGTCTCGGGCGTCCCAGTTTCGCGAGCAGGCGGCTGACGTGTCAACACCATTTGAAATTGGATCTGACCCCTATTTCGAAATAGGAGCCTGATCCACTTCAGAGCGACACGGCCAAGATGACATGGAACGTCATCCGTACTCCCGGCCGGGGAGAGTTCATCTTCAGCGATCATCCTGTCCACACCCATGACCCGCGGGCTCACCCCGACCGCCCCGACGGCTGGTTCTCCTCGCCCCTGGTGCAGGTCACGTTTCCCGTCGACCGCAAGACCTTGTCCCGCTCGAAAATAGGATCTGCCTGGTGATCTGCGGAGTCTTTGGGGTGTAAGGCGGCGCGCGTGTATTCGTTGATCAGGCCGCTGAGGACGGGTTTGCGGTGGATCCGTTCGCGGTCGAGGTCGGCAACGGCGGGGTGGCCACCGTCGTGTTCGCTGTCGGGGACGCGCTGGGCGATGCCCTGGTGCGGCCTGGCCGTGTTGTAGTGCGCTTGGTACTCGGCCAGGACGGAGCGCAGATGCGCCTCACCGAGGATCAGCACACGGTCGAGGAGCTCTCGGCGCAGGGTACCGACAAGCCGCTCGCAGGTTGCATTCATGCGCGGCGCCTGGACAGCGGTGCGCAGGATCCTGGTGCCGGCGGCCTGGAAGACGGCGTCGAAGGATGAGGTGAAGTTCGATCCGCGGTCGCGGATCAGGAACTTAATGTCCTCGAACCGCTCGCCGAAGCGGAGGGCGAGGTTGCGGGCCTGCTGCACGGTCCACTCGCCGGCGGGTTCGCGGTGACGCCGCCAAGATGCATCCGGCGGGTGCCGTGTTCGATGAACACCAGGACATGCAGTCTCCTCAGGAGCACGGTGTCCACATGCAGGAAATCGACTGCGACGATCCCGGC
>JBEKCN010000200.1:0-6521 GCA_050014855.1 Streptosporangiaceae bacterium
TCGCAGCCGCCGACCAGGCGCTGGGCCGGGTCGGGGCCTGCCGCGCCAGTGCCCGCCGTGATCGCGTCGGACAGCTCGTCGAAGACGCGCAGTACCACGGCCATGATGATGGCGTCCCGGTCGGCGAAATGCGCGTAGATGGACGGCGCGGCGATCCCGATCTCCCGGGCCACCGCGCGAAGCGTAACGGCCTCGTCCGAGCCGGTCCGCTCGATCAGGGTCAGTGCGCCCGCCACGATGTCGTCGGCCAGCCGCCCGCCCTCACCTCGGGCGTTACGTTGCCGGTGCGCCCGCTGGCTAGATTGCGCCGCTGTTTCCACCCTCTCACTTTACATCTGTTAGCTCATCTGCTTATACTCACGACTGTAAGGTAACGAATGTAAGCAATCGGATGTAAGGAGACCGGGATGACCACCACCGACACCATCGCCGGCCGCGCCGCGAGCCCGGCACGCTCGGCGAGCTCACCGGGCCCGGATCGGCCGGCGGCCGCGGCCGGCCGGGACGCGGCGGAGCACGGCGGGCGGGCCGACGCCCGGTGGCCCGGCGGCCACCCGCTCCGCCGCCGCATCCTGCTCGTGCTCTGCCTGAGCCTGCTGATCGTCGTGATCGACAACACCATCCTCAACACCGCGCTGCCGACCCTGGCCCGTGTCCTGCACGCCGGGACCAGCTCGCTGCAGTGGATCACCGACGCCTACACGCTGTGCTTCGCGGCGCTGCTCATCCCGGCGGGCGCGCTCGGCGACCGCTTCGGCCGCCGCCGCTCACTGATCGCCGGCCTGACCGTCTTCGCCCTGGGCAGCGCGGCGGCCGCGTTCGCCTCCGGCACCGGCGAGCTGATCGGCGCGCGCGTCGTCATGGGCCTGGGCGCCACGTTCGTCATGCCGGCCACCCTGTCCATCCTGAACGCCGTGTTCCCGCCCAAGGAGCGCGCTCAGGCCATCGCCGCCTGGTCGGCCGTGGCCGGTGCCGCGATCGTGATCGGCCCGACCCTCGGCGGCCTGCTGCTGTCGCACTTCTGGTGGGGCAGCGTGTTCCTGATCAACCTTCCGCTCGCCGCTTCCGCCCTGGCCGGGGTCGTGCTGACCGTCCCGGAGACCGCGGACTCCGGCCACGGCCGCTTCGACATCCCGGGTGTGGTGCTCGTGGCCGGCGCGCTGTTCGCCATCGTCGACGCGATCATCGAGGCCCCGGGCCGCGGCTGGACCGGTCCGGTGACCCTGGGGCTGGGCGGTGCCGGGGCGGCCGCGCTCGCCGCCTTCGTCTGGTGGGAGCTGCGCACCAGCGATCCCCTGATCGACCTGCGCGTCTTCACCTCGCGGGCCTTCTCCGCCGCCGCTGGGGCCGTGACCGTCATCTTCTTCGCCCTCTTCGGCAGCCTGTTCCTGCTCACCCAGTTCCTGCAGCTGGTCCAGGGGTACAGCCCGCTGGCCGCCGGGGTGCGTGCGCTGCCCTTCGCGCTGGCCATGGCCGCCGCCTCGCCGGTCTCGCCGCTGCTGGCGGAGCGGTTCGGCACCCGGGTGATCATGCCGGGCGGGATGGCGCTGATGGGGCTGGGCCTGGCCGACCTGTCCACGGCGGGCGTGCACACCGCCTACCCGCTGATCGCGGTGGCCGTCGCCATCATGGGCGCCGGCATGGGCCTGGTCATGGCGCCCGCTAGCAATACGATCATGACTACGGTGCCCGCGCACCAGGCCGGGGCAGGCAGCGCCATCAACGACACGATCCGGGAAGTCGGCGGCGCGCTGGGCGTCGCGATCGTCGGCAGCCTGTCCGCCGCCGTATACCAGTCCCGTCTCGGCAGCGCGCTGGCCACGGCTCACGTGCCCGGCGCCGTGACCCACGCCGCGACCGGCTCGGTGGCCGCGGCCGACCTGACCGGCGCCCGCCTCGGCGGCGTGCCCGGCAGCGAGCTGGTCTCCGCCGCGCACTCGGCCTTCGTCAGCTCGATGGCGCTGGGCATCCGGGTCGCCGCCGGTGTCGCGCTGGCCAGCGCCATCGCCGCGGTGTTCGCGTTCGCCCCGCGCCGCCCCCGACCGGCGGTGGCCGCCGCCGCACCGGTGCAGCCCGCCGAAGCCTGATCTTCCCGCTTAATGGGACGCCACGCAGGGTCATCCCCCCGCGTGGCGTCCCATTCGGCCGGCTGTTCACCACCAGCCGTACGCCACCTGGGGGTTCGCCATGGCCCGGGGCCGGCCGGGTTGACCGCCGGCCCGCGGGGTAGGTTCAGCTGCCACCGGCCCGGGGCAGCTGGGCTGCGGAGCAGCCTGCGACGCGGCGGGGACAAGAAGGGAAGTCAACGGATGATTCCGGACAACGACGCCGGCGGCCCGCTGCTGGCGGAGGCCACCCGCGAGCTGGAGGCGGCCATCCACGACGCGCGGGTCGCCTTCGACTGCATCGGCCTCGATGAGCTTGACCGGGCGCACACCGCCGCGGTGATGGCCCGGACCGCGATCGACGCGGCGGTGACCGCCGTGCAGGCGGCGCTGGCGCAGACCGCCCGCGAGCCGGCCGCCGGCCGCGAAAGCTGACTCCAGCGGGGGAGAGCATGGCCAAGAACCTTAAGAAGGGTGATCAGGTCACCTGGCGGTCGTACGGCAGCGAAGCCACCGGTGCGGTAGAAAAGAAGATCACCGAGGACACCGAGGCGGCCGGGCGGAAGGTGCGGACATCCCAGGATGACCCGCAGTACTTGGTCAAGAGCGACAAGAGCGGCGGGGAAGCAGCGCACAAGCCGTCCGCGTTTAAGAAAGACGGCACGTGAGCCGCAAGTCCCGGGCCCGCCGCGCCGGTACGGGCTCCTGAACCCGGAGCCGTCGACCTGCGGAAGAAGTGAGCTGCGATGCGGTATCTGGACATCGAGGTAGCCCCGAAGATCTCCAAGATCGGCCTGGGCACGTGGCAGTTCGGCGCCCGGGAGTGGGGCTACGGCGAGGGCTACGACAGCCAGGCGGCCGAGCAGATCGTCCACCGGGCGATCGACCTGGGCGTCACCTTCTTCGATACGGCCGAGATGTACGGCTTCGGGCGCAGCGAGCGGATCCTGGGCGAGGCGCTCGGCGAGCGCCGGGCCTCGGTGTTCCTGGCCACGAAGCTCTTGCCGCTCCTCCCGGTGGCCCCCGTAGTGGAGCAGCGCGCGGTGGCCAGCGCGAACCGGCTTGGCACCCGCCTGCTGGACCTGTACCAGGTGCACTGGCCGAACCCGGTGATCCGTGACGGGACGATCATGCGCGGCATGAACGCGCTGCAGCGCGTCGGGCTGGTCGGCGAGGTCGGGGTCAGCAACTACCCGCTAGAGCGCTGGCAGGCCGCCGAGGACGCGCTGGGCCACCGGGTGCTGAGTAACCAGGTCCGGTACAGCCTGGCCGACCGCGCCCCGGAAGACGAACTGCTCCCGTACGCCGTCTCGCACGGCCGGATCATCATCGCCTACAGCCCGCTGGCCCAGGGCCTGCTGTCCGGCCGGTACGACCGGTCCAGCCGGCCCACCAACCGGGTCCGGTCCGGCAACCCGCTGTTCCTGCCCGAGAACCTCGACCGGGCCGGCGAGCTGATCGGCGTGCTCCGGGAGGTGGCGAACGCGCACTCGGCCACCCCGGCCCAGATCGCGCTGGCCTGGGTCATCCGGCACCCAGCCGTCACCGCGATCCCCGGCGCGTCCAGCGTCGAGCAGCTCGAGAGCAACGTGGCCGCAGCCGAGATCGATCTGGCCGACGACGAATACGAGACGCTGTCCGCCGTTTCGGGCCGGTTCCAGCCGGTCACGGGGCGGGCTGCGATCCCCAAAATGCTGCGGGCCCGGCTCCGCCGCTGAGCGGCTTCCTCTGGCACAATGGGAGCTGATGAGCAGCTCTGAATCTTCTCGATACCCCGTGACCGTCACCCAGCTGCCGGTTACCCGTTGCAAGATCTGCCGGCGCACGGTGGCCTACCGGCCCGGCCAGGCGGGAGCGGCAAGCGCCGCCCTCACCGAGCACTACCGCCGCGCGCACCCAGAAGCCCTTGGCGCTGAGTCCGGTAAGTAGGGCCGCTTTGCTGGGCTCGCTGCGCATCGATGCGGTGGGCTACGACCATCCGGACGCCGCCCGGCTGATCGAAGAGGTCCAGCAGGAGTACGTGGTCCGCTACGGCGGCCGGGACGACAGCCCGCTCGACCCGGCCGGGTTCGCGCCGCCGGGCGGCCTCTTCCTGGTCGGTTATCTGGGCGGCACCGGCGTGGTGTGCGGCGGCTGGCGGGCGCACGGCCTGGACGTCGGCACTGACGCGGAGATCAAGCGGATGTACGTCACGCCCGCCGCACGCGGTCGCGGGCTGGCCCGGCGGATGCTCGCCGAGCTGGAGCGCACGGCCCGCGCCGCGGGGTATCACCGGATGATCCTGGAAACGGGCAGCAAGCAGCCGGAGGCGGTCGGGCTGTACCGTTCGTCCGGCTACACCGAGATCCCCGCCTACGGCTACTACGCCGGCTCGCCGCACAGCAGGCACTTCGCCAAGCTGCTGGCCGGGACCGGGGAAAGTAACGGCCGAGCTGGCCAATGACGGCTGAGCTGGGGCGAGAGGCCGCGCCCCCTCCGCAGCCACCGTCGCCCTGCCGTCGTTCCCAGGGCCGCCGTTCCCAGGGCTGCGTCGCCGTGCCGCCGTTCCGGGCCCGCCGTCGCGCCTACGATGGAACGGTGGCCGGAAGCAAGTGGGCATGACCGCGGAGCGGCGGCGGCCCTTGCGCAGCGACGCGGCGGCCAACCGCGACCGGCTCCTCGCGGCCGCGGTCGCCGCGGTCAAGCGCGACGGCGAGAAGGTCCCGATGGCCACGGTAGCCGCCGAGGCCCGCGTCGGGGTCGGCACGCTGTACCGGCACTACCCCACTCGCGAGGCTCTGCTGTCGGCGCTGGAAACCAAGTCCTACGACCTGGTCCTGTCCGCCGCCCGCCGCGCCGCCGAGAGCCCAGGGCCCGCGCTCACCGCGCTGCAGGACTTCCTGGACCACGCGATCCGCCGCCGCGACGAGCTGATCCTGCCGCTGCACGGCGGCCCGGTCACCGTGGACCCGCACACCGTCGCGCTGCGCGATGCGATCAGCCAGGCCCTCGACCGGGTGCTGGCCCGGGGCCAGGCCGAGGGCACCATCGCGCCCGACATCACCTCTGGCGACATCATCATCATGGGTGCGCTGCTCGCTCACCCGCTCCCGCACGCCCCCAACTGGGAACAGACCGCCCGCCGCGCGGCCTGCATCTACCTCGGCGGCCTGGCCCCCGGCCGCGCCTCCGACCTCCCCAGCGCCGGCCTGACCCGCGCCGACCTGGAAGCCGGCTTCTCCGCCACCCCATCCCGCTGAGGACCGCCACGCTCACCCGCTGCTCTGGCCCAGGTCACGGGGAGCGCTTCCAGCGCGCGTTGAACCGCATGCCCTGGATCCGGAGGACGTCGGCGTGGGTGTCAGTTTCCGAAGTCGCCGGACAGGACCTCGGAAGGCAACTGGCCGCACCAGATCGGGGGATGCCTCGGCCGGGAAGCTCCATGCCTCGGCGAGCCATCGCCGCACGCAATCTCCGCGAAGTCTTCGCCGGCGCCGTATCAGCTTCACCGTCATAGGCTTCGTTGTCATCACGTCGCTTCATGCTTGGCCGCCTTCGGCGACAAGGCGACTGCGCCCGGTGATCTGTAGGGAACTTCCGGACCTGAACACTCTGTGCTGCGGCGGGTTGGCGGTCACAGGCCGCCGTCTTCCCCGCGGCGGGGTGCGTAGGCGGCGAGGAAGATGCGGACCGCTTCGTTGGCGAGCCGGTCCCGCTCGGCGGGGGAGGGGCGCTCGCTGGGGTAGAACTGCGCCCTGTCCTGCGGTATGGCCAGGGCGAGGTAGGCGAAGTGCGCGGCAGCGAGGCGGGGATCGGCGGCGGCGAGCAGGCCGCGCTCGATGTAGGCCTGCAGGGCGTTCGCGACGACCTCGATGGCGCGGGCGGGGGCCTGTTCGAAGTAGGTCCGCGCGAGGTCGGGGAACCGTTCGGCTTCGGCGATGATCAGCCGCCGCAGGGCGAGGACATGCGGCTGGAGCACACCGTCGATGTACCGGCGGGCGAGGTCGGTGAGGACGGTTCGAAGCTCCGCGTGCGAGGCGATGTTGGTGCTGCGCAGGACCGAGGTCATGTCGGTGATGATCGCCTCGGAGTTGCTGGTCACGCCGAGCACGATGTCGCGGAACAACTGCTCCTTGTCAGCGAACTGCTTGTAGACGGTCTGCTTGGACACCGCGGCGTCGGCGGCGACCTGATCCATGCTCGTGTTGCGGTAGCCGTCGCGAAGGAACAGCGCCGTCGCCGCCTCCATGATCGCCCGGCGCTTGCGGGCAGTCCGGCCGGACTCTGCCCCGCCGGGCGGGGGTCCGGGGAGAGGGTCACTGGCATCGGCGCGGGCGTGCCCTACGGTCTGACTGGGCATGGGGACCTCCTCGAATCAATAGTACTAGACAGTCTAGGACTGGCGTGATAGTACTGAACAGTCTAGTTCCGAACTAA